>NZ_JANPEO010000184.1:0-2661 GCF_031422975.1 Nocardioides sp.
CGACCTGCTGGGCGTGGTGGTCGACGGCGGCCGGGTCATCGTCTGCACCCAGTGCGCCGCCCGCCGCGGCATCCTCGAGGGCGACCTGCGCGCGGGCGTCACGATCGCCGGGGCGGCGGTCTTCGCCGAGCAGATCCTCGGCGAGGGCGTGCAGGCGCTCGTCTACTGAGCCGGGCTCGGCGCCGGGTCCGGGTCAGCCCGCCAGGCCGGCCCGGAGCGCGTCGGCGATCTCGCCAGCCGCCACCCGAGCGGTGCGCCCCACTCCGACCATGTTGAAGAAGCCGTGGATCAGTCCGCGATAGCGGACATGGCGCACCTCGACCCCGGCGGCCCGCAACCGTTCGACGTAGGCCTCGCCCTCGTCGCGCAGCGGATCGAAACCGGCCGTGGCGACGAAGGCCGGCGCGAGCCCGGGTGGCAGATCCGCGAGCAGGGGGCTGGCGCGCGGGTCGCTGCGCTGCTGAGGATCCGGGACGTAGCTGCGGGTGGCCAGGTCCATGAACTGCTCGGTCAGGTAGAAGCCGTTGGCGAACGTCTGCCGACTCTCCTGCGCGCCGGTCATGTCGGTCACCGGATAGACCAGGAGCTGGAAGGCGCACGGCCAACCCTGTCGTGCGGCCTCGATCGCGACCAGGGCCGCGAGGTTGCCGCCCGCACTGTCCCCCCCGACCCCGATGCGGTCACGATCGGCGCGCCATTCCTCGGCCCGCTCGATGATCGCGGCATACGCGGTGACGCAGTCGTCGTACGCCGCCGGGAACTGCGCTTCCGGGGCGAGGCGGTAGTCCACGGCGATGACCCGGACACCCGCACGCTCGGCGAGGAAACGGCAGGCCGCGTCGTGCGAGTCGAGGTCGCCGTAGATATAGCCGCCGCCGTGGAAGAACACCAGCAGCGGTCCGGCCTCCGGTGCGCCAGTGGGCTCGTAGAACCTGGCCGGGACGCCGGCGACCACGTCGTCGCGGACCCGCCCGATCGGCTGGGAGCCACCCACCAGGATCGACTGCCGGTTGAGCTCGTGTCGGCCCTGCCGGATCGGCAACGACTCGACGGCCGGCTCACGTGTCAGTCGCTGCAGCCGCAACAAGAGCTGGGCCTCGGTGTCCAGCGTCTGGCCGTCGAGGATCACGGGCCGACCTGCGAGCACCCGCTGGATCCGCGGCGGCAGGCCGAGAGCGGCCCTCAGGGTCAGCGCCTCGAGGCGCGCGATGATCGTCACCCGTGCAACCTAGACGTCCGGCACCGGCACGGCACCCGCCGTTCACGGTGCGGTGCCAGACTGACCCCATGTCCGAAGCAACCGTGGCCAGCACCGCACTCCCCAGCACCGTCGGCGCCTCCGTCGAGGACGGTCCGACCGCCGAGCCCTACGGACACCCCACCGACACCTTCGACGTCGAGCCGCCCTACGTCCCCGATGCCGCGGAGATCGCGGCGGTGGAGAAGTTCGACGACCGCTTCCTGGACCGCGAGCTGTCGTGGCTGCGCTTCAACCAGAGGGTGCTCGAGCTGGCGGAGAACCCCGCCCTTCCTCTCCTCGAGCGTGCGCGGTTCCTGGCGATCTTCGCGAGCAACCTCGACGAGTTCTTCATGGTCCGCGTGGCCGGTCTCAAGCGCCGGATCGCGGCGCGCGTCGCCGTACGCGCCGCCAGCGGACTGCTGCCGCGCGAACAGCTCGAGCAGCTGTGGGCAGGCAGCCGCGACCTGATGGAGCGGCATGCCAGGGTGTTCAGCGAGCAGGTGATCCCCGAGCTGCGCGACCAGGGCATCGAGATCGTGCGCTGGTCGGAGCTCGACCGCGAGGAGCAGAAGATCTGCAAGAAGCTCTTCAAGGAGCGGATCTTCCCGGTGCTGACGCCACTCGCCGTCGACCCGGCTCACCCGTTCCCCTACATCTCCGGTCTCTCGCTCAACCTCGCGGTGGTGGTGCGCCACCCCAAGACCGGCACCGAGCACTTCGCCCGGGTCAAGGTGCCGCAGACCTTCGGCCGGTTCGTGCCGGTCGGCAACCAGCGCTTCGTGCCCCTCGAGGACGTCATCGGCGAGCACCTCAAGAAGCTCTTCCCCGGCATGGAGGTGCTGAAGGCGCACACCTTCCGCGTCACCCGCAACGAGGACCTCGAGGTCGAGGAGGACGACGCCGAGAACCTCCTCAAGGCGCTGGAGAAGGAGCTGCTGCGGCGCAAGTTCGGACCGCCCGTCCGGCTCGAGGTCGAGGAGTCCATCGACGCCAAGGTGCTCGAGCTGCTGGTCTCCGAGCTCGGCGTCACGCGTGAGGAGGTCTCGAAGCTGCCGGGTCCGCTCGACCTGAGCGGTCTGCACTCGATCGCCGATCTGCCGCGCGAGGACCTGAAGTACCCCACCTTCGTGCCCACCACGCACGCCCAGCTGGCCGAGGTCGAGTCGTCCAAGCCCGTCGACGTCTTCGAGTCCGTACGCCGCAACGACGTGCTCCTCCACCACCCCTACGACTCCTTCGCGACCTCGGTCCAGCGATTCGTCGAGCAGGCCGCCGCCGACCCCCACGTGCTCGCCATCAAACAGACGCTCTACCGCACCTCGGGGGACAGTCCGATCATCGACGCCCTCATCGACGCTGCCGAGGCCGGCAAGCAGGTGCTGGTCATCGTGGAGATCAAGGCCCGCTTCGACGAGGAGGCC
>NZ_JANPEO010000185.1:0-4045 GCF_031422975.1 Nocardioides sp.
GGCGCTCTGCACACTCGCGAGCGTGGCCGCGGCCGGTGCGGCGACACCCCTGGTCGGGTCACCCACCACGGTGACGCCCGCCTGCTCCAACGCACTGGCGAACGCCGCCGCGGCCGCGAACGACGGGTCGTCGCTGCGGCCGTAACCGCTCGGCGAGGCGCCCCGGTCGACCCACAGGGCGGTGATGGGCGTGACGATGTCGTCGGGGACGTAGTCGGCGCGCCACTGCGGGTTGTTGGTGGGCCCGGTGAAGAGCGTGTCGTCGAAGACGACTCGGACCTTCTTGCGACCGGTGAGCGCGCGAGCCGTGTCCCGGGCGAGAGTGACGACGTCGGCCCGCTCGGGGTAGGTGTTCGACGCCTCCTCGGGCGTCAGCGGCTTGCTCCCGAGGTAGGGGTCACCGCCACCGACCAGCACGACCTCGCGCGGAGTCCGTCCGGCGACGGCGCGGGTGGTGAACGTGGTCTCGGGGCCGAGGGCCGCCAGCGCGGCCGCGCTCGTCAGCACCTTGGTGGTCGACGCCGGCAGGTACTGGTCGTCGTCGTGGGTCCACACGGGTCCTTCACCGCTCAGGTCGCCGACGGCTGCCACGACATGCTTGCCCAGGGTCTGGTCGGCGAGGCCTTCGGCCAGGGCCGCCTCGACGGCGTCGGTCCTGACGCGGGACGCGGACTGCGCCGGAGCCGCGATCACGGGCGGATCGGTCCGGGCCGGGAACTCCAGTCCCGCCGGAGGAGCAACTGCGGCCGGGTCCTGGGTGACGTCGTCGCCGTACCAGCCGAGGAAGCGGGGGCCCACGTCGAAGCGGTAGGCAGCGGCCGCGCCGGCGAGCAGGGCGAGCACGAGGAGGGTGGGCAGCCAGTGCGCCGCGACGCCGGGTCCGGCAGGGTGGCGTCGGTCACGTCGCACTCGTTTTCCCCCACTCCTTTGGCCCTTTGTCGTCATTGTGCGCGACACTGACCCGTGAGCCGGGCCCGGGTCCACCCAGGGGCGACCAGGCGAACGCGCTCCGGACCCGCCGGGGCACCGATTGACGTGGAGGCACCTGTGCTCGAGTTTGACGTGGTGATCGAGATCCCCAAGGGCTCTCGCTACAAGTTCGAGATCGACCACGAGACCGGCAAGATCTACCTCGACCGGATGCTCTTCACCTCGACGGCCTACCCCGAGGACTACGGCTACATCGAGAACACCCTCGGCCTCGACGGCGACCCGCTCGACGCGCTCGTCATCCTGCAGGTCCCCACCTTCCCGGGGTGTCACATCAAGGCCCGCGCCATCGGCATGTTCCGGATGACCGACGAGGCCGGCGGCGACGACAAGGTGCTGTGCGTCCCGACGCACGACCCGCGCATGTCGCACCTCAAGGACATCAACGACGTCTCGGAGTTCGACCGTCTCGAGATCCAGCACTTCTTCGAGGTCTACAAGGACCTCGAGCCCGGCAAGTCCGTCGAGGGCGCCAACTGGGTCGGCCGCGAAGAGGCCGAGGCCGAGGTGCACGCCTCCTTCGAGCGGCTCAAGACCAACGGCCACTGAGCCGGCCCGTCCTGGGATATCCATGGGCGGGATGGCTGCAGATCACGCGCATTTGCCGCCATCGCGCCCATGGATATCGCCAGCTGTGGCGTTCCAGCGGGTAGCACGCGCTCAGTCCTTGCGCGCCCGGAAGTAGCCCAGGCCACCACTCATCTCGAGTCGTACGGCGCCCGCGCCGGCCTCGGCCAGCCAGCGCTGCGCGTCGGCCGCCGAGCACATGGGGCCGAGCACGTGGGCGCGTCGGCCGAGGGTGTGCACAAGCTCGTAGCGCCGCTCGACGCCCTGGAAGTCGCCGGTGAACAACGAGCTCCCGGTGATCGCCGCGCCGGGCTTGAGGACCCGGACCATCTCGCTGATCGCCCGGCGCGGGTCGGGGAAGACGTGCAGCCCGGTGAAGGAGACGACGAGGTCGAACGAGTCGTCCTCGAAGGGCAGGTCGCCCACGTCGGCGATGGCCGTGGTGACCTGCTTCTCCACTCCGCGCCTGCGAGCGACATCCAGCGCCCGCGACAGCATCTTCGGCGAGATGTCGGCCGCGACATAGTCGAGCTGGGCGCCCGGGCGCAGGCCGCGCAGGGCGACACCGCCGCCGACCGGGACGTCGAGCACCCGCGCACCGTCGGGCAGCTCCCCGATCTCCCGCGCTGCGGCGTACAACCGGGAGATGTCGCTGCCGAGACCGAGCCGCCACAGCGGCGCACCGAGAGCCGGGTGCTCGACCATCAGCGGATAGAACTTGGCCCAGAGCGGGTCCTCGTGCCAGCCGCCGACGAGCGGGAGCCTCATCCGTCGTAGCCGACGTGCGCGGTCCACTCGGCGTCGGACCTGACAGTCGCCGCGTGCAGGGCAGCCGAGACGGCCGGTGGCGCGAACGGACCCTCCTTGGCCAGGGAACCGTTGATCTGGACGGCAACGGCGCGGATGCCGCGCTCGCTCAAGGTGGCGTCGAGGCTGGTCACGAGGTTGCGGACGGCGGCCTTCTGGATTCCGAGGCTGGGTGCCGCGGGATCGGGTTTCTCTGAGGCGATGCTGCCGGTGACCAGCACCCGTGCGCCCGACGGCATCGCGTCGACGGCCGCCTGCACGGCAGGCAGCAGGGGCGCCACCCCCAGCGCGAGGTCTTCGAAGAGCTGGTCGACGGTGAGGTGCAGGACGTCTGCCTCGCGCCAGGCACTGGGGTTGAAGTGGAGTACGTCGATGCGCCCGTGCCGCTCGATGACGCCCTCGATGAGCGCTGTGACCGCGGCGGGATCGGTGAGGTCGGCACCGGCACCCTCGGCCGCGGCACCGGACTCGCGGAGCCCTGCGGCCAGTGGCTCCATGTGCTCGGCGGTCTGCCCGACCAGCACGACGGCGTGGCCGGTGTCGGCGAAGCGCCGCGCGGTGGCGAGGCCCAGGCCCGGACCGGCGCCGAGGACGACGTACACCGGAGTCGTCACAAGATCTCCTGCGAGCGCAGCATCGGCTCCGGCACCCCGAAGGCATCGACGAGGTCGACGGCCAGCGGCCGGATCTTGCGGCAGAGGTCGTTGATCTCGCGGCTGATCTGCTTCGAGCGGGCACTGGAGAGACGGCCGTGCTCCATGAACCACGCCCGGTCGGCCTCGATCGTGGTGAGCGCGTGCAGGTCGCAGAGCAGGTTGAGCGTGACCCTCTGGTCGCCGTCGGGCAGTGCGCGGGCCTTCAGGACGAAGGAGTCGAGCACCATCCGCTCGACGTGGGCCCGAGCCGCCGCGATCACGTGGTCCTGGACCTGCGAGAACACGTCGCCCGGGTTCATCCCGCTGTCGATGCCGCGCTTGAGCCGGCGCGCGACGCCGCCGAGCATGTGCTCCTCGCGGAAGCGCAGCATCGCGCGCTGGTAGTTCGGGTCGAGGAGCCCGGCCTCCTGGTCCCACTGGTCGCCGCCCGGCAGTGCGTCCTTGACCCGCTGGAACAGCTTGTGGGCGCTGGTCCTCTCCAGCACGGTCTCGACGGCGAGGCTGGCGACGAACCTGACCATCCCGAACTGGTCCATGTCCGAGAACTCGCTCGCGTAGTCGGTGAGCAGTCCCTTCGCCACCAGCTGCAGGAGCACGTGGTTGTCGCCCTCGAACGTGGTGAAGACGTCCGTGTCGGCCTTGAGCGCGGTGAAGCGGTTCTGGCTCAGGTAGCCCGCGCCGCCGCACGCCTCGCGGCACTCCTGGATCGTGCGGGTCGCGTGCCAGGTGCCGAGCGCCTTGAGCCCGGCCGCCCGCGTCTCGAGCTTGCGCCGGGACACCTCGTCGTCGGTGACGCCCATGAAGACGTCGTGCAGTGCGCCGGCGACGTACTCCTGCGCGAAGTGGAGCGCATAGGTGCGCGCCAGGAGCGGGAACAGCCGCCGCTGGTGCATGCCGTAGTCGAGGAGCAGCTGCTCCTGGTCGGGGTCGGCGGCCTCGAACTGACGACGGTGCGAGGCATAGCGCGTCGCGACCGTGAGCGCGACCTTGGACGCGTTGATGCCGGCACCGCCGACGCAGACGCG
>NZ_JANPEO010000186.1:0-4992 GCF_031422975.1 Nocardioides sp.
CGACCCTGCCGGATTCACGAAACAGGCGCAGGCCTCGATGGCGACGCACGTCGCGGCCATGGTGGGCTTCAAGGACGCCGGCGCCGAGGTCTTCGACTACGGCAACTCGATCCGCGACGAGGCTCGCAAGGGCGGCTTCGACCGGGCCTTCGACTTCCCCGGCTTTGTCCCGGCCTACATCCGACCGCTCTTCTGCGAGGGCAAGGGCCCGTTCCGCTGGGCCGCGCTGTCCGGCGACCCGGCCGACATCGCCGCCACCGACAAGGCGATCCTGTCGTTGTTCCCGGACAACGAACGGCTGCACAAGTGGATCACCATGGCCGCTGAGCGGGTCGCCTTCCAGGGACTCCCCGCCCGCATCTGCTGGCTGGGGTACGGCGAACGCCACCTCGCCGGGTTGAAGTTCAACGAGATGGTGGCCTCCGGCGAGCTCAAGGCGCCGATCGTCATCGGCCGCGACCACCTCGACTGCGGGTCCGTCGCGTCGCCGTACCGCGAGACCGAGGCCATGAAGGACGGCTCCGACGCGATCGCCGACTGGGCGCTCCTCAATGCGCTGGTGAACACCGCGTCCGGCGCGACGTGGGTCTCGATCCACCACGGTGGTGGCGTCGGTATGGGCCGCTCGATCCACGCCGGCCAGGTCTGCGTCGCCGACGGCACCGCGCTGGCCGCGGAGAAGATCGAGCGCGTGCTGACCAACGACCCGGGGATGGGCGTCATCCGACACGTCGACGCCGGCTACGACCGCGCTGTCGAGGTGGCGGCCGAGCGCGGCGTACGCATCCCGATGACCGAGGGCTGAGGCGAACGCCGGGGAGCGAAATCGGGTCCGCACTCGCCGTACGCCCCGATCTCGTTCCCCACCCGTGATTGGCGAACGGGTCGTGGAGCGCCGTGCAAGGATCCGGCCATGGCCAAGAACGTGACCAAGTCCCGCGTCCGCCTGATCGGTGTCAGCTCGAGGGCGTGGGAGCACCCCGCGGATCGGGGTGCGCTGGTCGCGCTGCGCAAGCTCAAGGGCTTCGACACCATCCTCAAGACGCTGTCCGGGCTGATCAACGAGCGCCAGTGGCGGCTGCTCCTGCTCGGCTCGGCCGTCCGGGTGGACGAGCGCCAGTTCCCCCGGCTCAACCAGCTGCTGGCCGATGTCGCCTCGACGCTGGACGCGGACGAGCTGCCCGAGCTGTACGTCCGCGCCAACCCCGGCTTCCAGGCCGAGACGATCGGCATGAACAAGCCGGTCATCGTGCTCAACTCCGGCCTCATCGATCTCCTCGACGACGAGGAGCTGCGCTTCGTCATCGGTCACGAGCTCGGCCACGCGCTGAGCGGGCACAACGTCTACCGCACCCTGCTGCTCCGGCTGATGGGGATGAGCGGGCTGTTCTACGCGCTGCCCGGCGGTGCGCTGGGACTGCGAGCGATCATCGCCGCACTGATGGAGTGGTCGCGCAAGTCCGAGCTGTCGGCCGACCGGGCCGGCCTGCTGTCCACCCAGGACCCGGCCGTCGCGACCCGCGTCCACATGAAGCTCGCGAGCGGCGGGCACCTCGACGACCTCGACATCACCTCCTTCTTCGCCCAGGCCGCTGAGTACGAGGAGACGGAGGACCTGCGCGACTCGGTGCTCAAGCTGTTCCTGGTCGAGGGCCAGTCGCACCCCTTCAACGTGGTGCGCGCGAGCGAGCTGCGGCGCTGGACCGAGTCCGGCGAGTACACCGCGATCCTGCACGGCACCTATCCCCGCCGCGAGGACGACGCGACCGCCAAGGTGTCCGACGCGGCCCAAGAGGCGGCGAAGAGCTACTCGGCCTCCTTCGGCCGCACCCAGGACACCCTCGGTCGCCTGGTCCACGACATCGCGGGCTTCATGGGCTCCGCCAAGCTCTGGATCGACGAGAAGTTCGGCTCGCGCGGGACCGAGTGATCGGCCGCTCGATGACGGGCGCCAGCACGGCCGTCCGCCCGCAGCCGAGGACGATCATCGAGATGAACGCCCACGACCAGCCTGGCTGAGCATCACGCCGCCCACCACCGGGCCCAGGATCGCGCCGGGTGCGCCAGCGCGTCCTCGGCGGCACGGCGCTCGGTGACGTCCTCGGCGACTCCGCCGGATTGCACCCGCGCTGATCGCGTTGTAGCGCCCACGCAGGTGGTCGGGCGCCGTGGCGTTGGTGATCGCCGGGATCGTCGGGTTCGTCGGCAGGAGCACGAACCCCTTGGCATGTAACACGCTGTCAGGTGCTCTTCCACGCCGTTGCAACGACGTGGAAGAGCACCTGACGACGTGTTACAACGCCGGAGCTGTCGGCTCAGCCGCCTGCGCCGATCGCCAGTCGCCGATCGCCAGAAATGCGTCGTGGCCCGGCCCCCTTGGGGGGACCGGGCCACGTGATGCAAGGTGCCGGGGCTAGAAGACCCGGCGGCTCGAGCCGCCGATCGGAACGAAGTTGAGGATCAGACCGACGACCAGCAGGATCGCGCCAATCGTGACCAGGATGGACTGGGGCAGGACGAGACCCAGGATGAGCAGAATCAGACCAAGTACGACCATGGTGATACCTCCTTGTTCGCTCCCCTATGAAGCGACCGTCCACTATGCCCGCCAATCGGACGCCTGTCTAATCCGGGACCGACCATTCATGCCGTCGATCAGTCCCATCGTCGGCTGAGGATCGCGCGGTCGTCCGGGTCGATGGTGTCGTGGAAGCGGGATATCCATGGGAGGGATGGTTGCCCGAGGCGCCATCACCGAGCCATCCCGCCCATGGATATCCCCCACACGCCGGGGTCCGGGCCAGGGGACACGTCAGCCCTGGAGCACCTGGATCGCGTCGTTGATGGCGAGGGTGCGTTGCGCCGACTCGACGTGGAGGTTCTCCACCATGCGGCCCCTGTAGGTGACGACGCCGGTGGTGCGCGCGGCCCACGCCTCGAGGATGCCGCGGGCGTCCTCGACGGCCAACGCGCTGGGCGCGAAGGCGGTGTTGGCGCCCTCGACCTGTCCGGGGTGGATCAGCGTCTTGCCGTCGAAGCCCATCTGGCGGCCCTGCTCACACTCGGCGAGGAAGCCCTCGACGTCCGACACGTCGTTGTAGACACCGTCGATGATCACGATGCCAGCGGCGCGGGCGGCCAGCAGGGCGAGCCCCAGGCCGGTGATGACGGGCTGGCGGCCGGGGACGTGCTCGGCGTAGAGCTCCTTGACCAGGTCGTTGGTGCCCATCACGAAGCCGGTCAGGCGCGGCGAGGCCTGCGCGATCGACAGGGCGTTCAGCATGCCGATCGGGGTCTCGACCATCGCCCACAGTGAGGTCTTCTCGGGTGCGCCGGCGGCCTCGAGGGCGGCGACGAGCCGGCGCACCTCGTCGGCGGAGTTGACCTTGGGCACCAGCACCACGTCGGGGCCGGCCGCGGCCGCTGCGGCGATGTCGGCCTCGTGCCACTCGGTGCCGATGCCGTTGACGCGGATGATCAGCTCGCGGGCGCCGTACGCCCCGGACCGGACGGCCGCCGCCGCGGCCTCGCGGGCCTCGTCCTTGGCATCGGGAGCGACCGCGTCCTCGAGGTCGAAGATGATGCCGTCGACGGAGAGCGTCTTGGCCTTCTCCAGCGCCTTGGCGTTGGAGCTCGGCATGTAGAGCACCGAGCGGCGGGGGCGGAAGATCGGGTCGGTCATGCCGGCACCTCCGTCGAGATCGCGTCGTACTGGGCCTTGAGTGTCGGGTCGATCGCGGACAGCTGCGCGGCGAGCTCGACCATGACCAGGCACTGCTTGAGGGAGGCGTCGTCCTCCATCTTGCCGTCGAGCATCACCGCACCGGTGCCTCCGCCGCCGAGGGAGTCCATGGCGGCGACGACGCGGCGGGCGTGGCGGATGTCCTCGACGCTGGGGGCGAAGACGCGGTTGGCGATCTCGATCTGCTTGGGGTGCAGGGTCCAGGTGCCCACGCAGCCGAGCAGGAAGGCGTTGCGGAACTGGTCCTCGCACGCGATCACGTCGGCGATGTCGCCGAAGGGCCCGTAATAGGGGTAGATGCCGTGCATCGAGCAGGCGTCGACCATGCGTGCGATCGTGTAGTGCCAGAGGTCCTGCTGGTACGTCGAGCGGTGGGCGTCCGGCTGGTCGGGATTGGGATCCGAGCGCACGAGGTAGCCGGGGTGACCGCCGCCGACGCGGGTGGTCTTCATCCGGCGGTCGGCGGCCAGGTCGGCGGGGCCGAGCGAGAGGCCCTGCATCCGCGGGGAGGCACCGCAGATCTCCTCGATGTTGACGACCCCGCGGGCGGTCTCGAGGATCGCGTGCACCAGGATCGGGCGGTCCAGGCCGGCCCTGGCCTCGAGCTGCGCAAGGATCCGGTCGAGGTAGTGGATGTCCTCGGCGCCCTGCACCTTCGGCACCATGATCACGTCGAGCCTGTCACCGATCTCGGTGACCAGGGTCGTGAGGTCGTCGAGCGCCCACGGACTGTCGAGTGCGTTGATCCGGGTCCACAGCTGGGTCGGCCCGAAGTCGGTCTCCTGGGCGATCCGGACCAGGCCGGCACGGGCAGCCTCCTTGTTGTCTGCCTTGACGGCGTCCTCGAGATTGCCGAGGAGGACGTCAACGGTGCCGACCATCTGCGGGACCTTGGCGGCCATCTTGGCGTTGGACGGATCGAAGAAGTGGATCGCGCGGCTCGGTCGGGCGGGGATCTCGGTGACCGGTTGAGGGGCACCGACGGCGAGCGGGCGGAAGAAGTCCTTGCTTGAACGCATGGTCGCGAACCTACCCACACACCCGCCCCCGCCGGTATGACGGATCCCACGCTCGACCCAACGCCGGATCAGCGGGGGGTGTGGAACGAGACCAGCTCGGTGCGTGCCGCGTCGGGGGCAAGGTCGAACTCCTGCACGACACCCACGCCGCGCGCGTAGAACTTGAGCTCGGTGACGGCCGGGTCGAGCGGGGTGATGTCCTCGGTCATCCGCACGTGTTTGAAGACCCGC
>NZ_JANPEO010000187.1:0-4620 GCF_031422975.1 Nocardioides sp.
GAGCGGCCGGGGCGGCAACCTATGCCGGCACCACCGTCACGGCCGCGGCCGCGCTCGGCTTCGTCTCGCGCATCCCGTTCACTGCCAACGACACGAGGATGTCGGTCCGAGTCTGGTCACCGGACGCCAACATTCCGGTCCGCCTGAAGGTCGAGGACCACGCCGACCCCACCAGGTCGGTCGAGACCGAGGCCACCACCACGGCGGCAGGCGGGTGGGAGACCCTGATCTTCGACTTCGCGAACCAGGCGAATGGCACTGCGGCGCTGAACCTGGCAAGCAACTACGACAAGGCCAGCATCTTCTTCGACTTCGGCCGAGACCCGGCCTCGGCCGTCCTGAAGACCTACTACTTCGATGACGTCACCTTCGTGCAGGGCACGCCCCCACCGCCACCGGCGGGCGTGATCACGTTTGATGAGATCCCCCCTCCGGTGCTGACGAGTTTCGGCAATGCGGATGCGTCAATCGCCGCTGACCCGGCCAACGCCGCCAACAAGGTAGCGAAGGTCGTCAAGGGGAATCCCTCTTCGGAGATCTGGGCCGGCACCACGGTGTCGAATCTGCCCAACTTCGCAATCGCCACGATCGGCTTCACGGCCACCAAGACAAAGCTGACCGCGAAGGTGTGGTCACCTGACGCGGGCATCCCGGTTCGGCTGAAGGTGGAGAACGCGGCGAACGGCGCCCAGTCCGTCGAGACCGAGGCCACGACAACGGTGGCGAACGCCTGGGAGACCCTGACGTTTGATTTCGCGAACCAGGTGCCGGGTACCCCGGCCCTGAGCCTGGCCACGACTTACAACAAGGCGTCGATCTTCTTCGACTTCGGCACAGTCGGCAGCGGAAAGACCTACTACCTCGACGATCTGGACTTCACCTTCGCCGGGCAGGGCGGGCCACCGCCAACGCCATTCGCGGTCACGTTCGATGACAGCGCGACGACATACACGCTCACAGACTTTGGCCTCTACGGCACGGCCGGTGCGGTTGTGGCGGACCCAACTGGTGCGGCCAACAAGGCGGCCCAGGTGTTCAAGGGCCTCACGTCTGAGCAGTGGGGCGGCACCACTGTTTCGACCGATGCGAACTTCTCCGTGGCAAACATCCCGTTCACGGCCACGAAGACCAAGCTGACCTTGCGCGTGTACAGCCCTGCTGCAGGCATCCGCGTGCGCCAGAAGGTCGAGAACGCTGGCAACCCGGGGATCAACTGCGAGACCGATGCATTCACCACGACGTCGGGGTCGTGGGAGACCTTGACCTTCGACTTCGGTGACCCCTCAACCCACTACATTCCCAACGGCCCGACCAGCTACGACCTGACCAGGCCGACGGCATCGTTGAACCTGGCCAACACCTACAACAAGGTGTCGGTGTTCTTCGACTTCGGTCGCGGCAACGGCGGCTATGCTCCCATGCCGGCCGACCGGACTTACTACTTCGACGACCTGAGCGGAGTTTCCTGAGTTGACGAGGAGCGGCGGCGGCAGCATCCGTCACCGCAACCCCGTCCAACTCTCGTGCCATGAGGGACGCAATGACTGAATCGCCCTGGGTCTTGCGGAGTCTCCGCACTCGCCGGGGGCGGTTCAGTTGCTGGCTCGTCGATGCGCTCGCTCGAGGGCGCCCATCGCTCGCATCGCGAGAATGACGGACGCGAGCAGGACCACTCCGCTGACAGCGACCCGCAGCCCGACAAGGTGCCCTGGGTCCGAGGCCAAGGCCGCGCTGAGGGACCCTGATGCGAGCACGGCGACCAGCACGAGGATCCAGAATGATCGGCGAGCGCGTCGCGGGGAACCGGTTCGAAGAAGGTCGGGCATCGTCTACATCCCCAGGTGGGTCTCGGGGGTCGTGAACAGCATCAGCACCGTCAACGTCGCCAGGGCGAGCACGACGAGCAGCCCCAAGGTCATGGCCACCCGGCGGCGTCGCCACGACCGGTTCCGGTTGCGGTCGACGAACGGCACGAGCGCGAGCAGAAGGAAGAGCGCCCCGCCGCCGTAGAGGATCCCGGACAGACCCATCCAGTCCTCAAGGGTGAACATCCACCAGAAGTTCCACGGTGGCTTGGTGATCTCCAGGCCAGCCACCGGAGGCGGTCCAACAGCCGGTGGTGCCAGAACCGCGAGTACGCCGAGGAGCCCGGTGAGGGCGAGGCCGAAGGCGCCGATCCTGCGCAGGTGATGGGTGAACGGCTCGGTGGGCTCATCGGTCGGAGCCTGGTCGCCGGTGGTGTCGGTGGGCAGGTCGGGGTGGGGAGAGATCCGGTGTCTCTTGACGAGCAGGCCGTGCAGGGTGAGCAGCACGAGGATGAGGCCGGGGATGATGACGACGTGGGCGCCGTAGAGCCGGACCAGGATCGGGACACGGCTGGCGAAGTCGGGCGAGAACCAGATGCCGACACCGCCGAGGAGATCGGCGACCTCGACGTTGTGTCCGAGTGCCTCGAATCCCTCCTGGTCCCACTTGAGGACGGTTCCGGTGAAGAGCCCGAGGATGACCAGCGCGAACATCGCCACGCCCACCAGCCAGTTGCCTTCGCGCGGCCGTTTGTAGGAGCCGGTGAAGTAGACGCGTAGCAGGTGCAGTGCGGCTGTCACGTACATCGCTTGCGCGGCCCAGAAGTGGAGCGCCCGGACAAGACGCATCCCCCAGACGTCGGTCACCATGTCGCGCACCGAGTGATTGGCTGCCTCGGGCACGGGGGAGTAGAACTGCACCAGGAGGATCCCGGTGACGATCAGCAGCCCGAAGGCGAAAGCCGTGATGCCTCCCAGGCTCCAGGCCAGGTTGTTGGCGTGCTCGGGGACCGGGTACTCGAGTGCCCGGATTCCGAGTCGCTCATCGATGACGTCGACTGCTTTGCGCAGTCGTCCTTCGCTGTGGGCGGAGGCCCTGGTGGTGACCATCACGCATGCCTCTCGGGATCAGATGTCGGTGTTGAGTCACCGTCCGCCGAAGGTCTCTCAGCCTTCAGTTGGCCCCGCAGATCTCGGACGGAGTCGCGCGGCCGGAACCGGTACGCCAGGAACACGCCGAGACCGGCTATGGCTAACGAGCTGACCAGCAATGCCAGGTCCTGATCACTCAGCCCGGTGCGGCCAGGCATAGCCGGCAAGACCAACGTGGTTCCGGTCTCGTATCCGGTCGCGGTCGGCTGCTCCGCCAGGGCCTCTTCGATGGAGCCTTCCAAGAGAGCGGTGGCGCGCTGCACCTGATCCGTTTCGAGGGCGCGCATCGCGTCCTTCACCTCGGCGATGTCTACGCCTTCGTGGTCCTCGGTCGAGAGCGCGTCGTCCACCTTCTCCATGGCGAGGTCGATGCCCTCGGAACTGGTGTCGTGCGCGAGGTGGCCCAGGGCCTGCTGCACCAGCAGATACCCCTCTTGCGTCTCACCGTCGCCGTGCGCAAATGCGGCGGGAGGCACGACGACGGAGCCGAGCAGACCAACCGCGAGAAGCCACGCGGCAACCAATCGCCGCACCATGTCGTCAGTGTGGCTGCAGAGGGGATCACCCCGGAAGGGTCTGATGACCCCATCCCGACGGGACTGACGACACCCAGGAGTCACTGTCTGCCGGGAAGTGCGGATGCTGTGGCCTGTTCATCACACTCTCCCCCTCGCCGATCGTCCGTCGACGGACACCGGGGAGCCGGCGATGCCACGCAGGAGCACGGTGACCGCCACCGAGACGGCTGTGGCGACCGCCGCGGCGGTGATCACCATGGCGAGTCGGGTGGCCAGCAACACGGTTGGGCGCTGGCTGGCGAGGGCGAGGCGACGGTCCGCCGCTCGGGCGTCGAGGACGACGAAGAGACCGACCAGCGCGGCCAGCGAGGCCACGGCCATGGGTGCCATCGTTCCGGCGTGCATCTCGGCTGGATCGACCATGGCGGCGACCGGGGCGCCGGCCTCGCGGAGTACGACCGGGTGTGCCCGTGCGGGGTGATCGCGTCGGACAGGAGGATGAAGACCGTCGGGACGACCGCGAGCAGCAACCACAGCACCGGGGTGCGCCTCCAGTCGTGCCAGCCCATGCGCAGGCCGGTGCGCAGTTGGCCGAACTGAGCATCCTGCCGAGTCGGACGGCTGCGATTGAACGCCTACTTGTGGCTGTGTCCGCCGGGCATCATGAACATCATCGCGGCCATCATCGCCACGCAGCCCAGGGCCCATAGCAGTGCGCTGGAGCCCGCGGTTCCGGAGACTATGAGCAGCAGCACGATCGCGATCATCGGAACGCAGCAGATGAGCATCATCCACCGGTGTCCGGCGTGCGCGCCTTCTCCTTCAGCGATGCCGGCACGTGGCCGTGGCGGCGCTCCGATCACGCCGCGGGCGGTCCTCTCGGCAGGCGTGATGTTGACCTTCCAACGACTGGCCATGACTCTCGACTCCTTCGCTGCCCCGGTCTACCCGGGTCCTGCTGCCTCCAGCGTCGCCGCTCGAGGTCAAGATCGCTCCGAGGCTTCGATGAAGGTTCGCTGAAGGGACCCTGGCCGGCCACGGAGTTGGGGATTGCGTCACCTCAAGGGGGCTGGTGGGTCGGTCAGTCGTGGTGCTCGCCGTGCTCGGGGTCGATCTGCTCGGTGGGCCCGGGTGCCGGGTCTGGG
>NZ_JANPEO010000188.1:0-2738 GCF_031422975.1 Nocardioides sp.
CGAGGTAGCGCTTCTCCATCTTGAACTCGGGGATGCCGTAGCGCATCAGGCCGCCGATGCGGTCGGCGCGCTCGTAGACCACCACCTCGTGGCCGGCGCGGGTGAGCTGCTGGGCGGTGGCCAGGCCGGACGGGCCCGAGCCGATGACGGCGACGGTCTTGCCAGAGAG
This sequence comes from Nocardioides sp., assembly GCF_031422975.1. Classification (GTDB taxonomy): domain Bacteria; phylum Actinomycetota; class Actinomycetes; order Propionibacteriales; family Nocardioidaceae; genus Nocardioides. Next base: position 170 of record NZ_JANPEO010000188.1, read on the forward strand.
CCACTCCGGCGGCTGGGGCCGGACGTAGCCGGACTCCCACGCCCTGTCGATGATCGAGACCTCGACGTTCTTGATCGTCACCGGGTCCTGGTTGATGCCCAGCACGCAGGCGGTCTCGCAGGGCGCCGGGCACAAGCGACCGGTGAACTCCGGGAAGTTGTTGGTCGCGTGCAACCGTTCGATCGCACCCTCCCAGTCGTCACGCCAGACCAGGTCGTTCCACTCCGGGATGATGTTGCCCAACGGGCAGCCCTGGTGGCAGAACGGGATGCCGCAGTCCATGCAGCGACCGGCCTGGGGCGTGATGATCGGCAGCAGCGCGCGGCCGATCCCGTCGGGGTAGACCTCGTTCCAGTCGTGGACGCGCTCCTCCACGGCGCGACGCGTCGCGACCTGGCGGCCCTCCTTGAGGAATCCCTTGGGGTCAGCCATGCAGCACCTCCATGATGCGGGCGTTGGCCTCGTCCTCGGTGAGGCCCTCGGCGAGGGCCTCCGCCCGAGCGTCGAGGACTCGCTTGTAGTCGCGGGGCATGACCTCGGTGAAGCGGCCCAGCGCGGTGTCCCAGTCGGCCAGGAGCGCGGCGGCGACCGTTGAGCCGGTCTCCTCGCCGTGCTGGGTGACCAACGTCTTGAGCTGCTCGGCCGCGTCACCGATCACGGGTCCGAGGGCGACGAGCTCGGGGTTGACCCGGGCCTCGTCGAGATCGAGCACGAACGCGTGGCCCCCCGACATGCCGGCCGCGAAGTTGCGTCCGGTGGCGCCGAGCACGACCACCACTCCCCCGGTCATGTACTCGCAGCCATGATCACCAACACCTTCGACCACGGCAGTCGCGCCGGAGTTGCGGACGCAGAAGCGCTCGCCGGCCTTGCCGCGCAGGAAGATCCGGCCCGACGTTGCGCCGTACCCGATCGTGTTGCCCGCGATGACCTGCTCACTGGCCTCGAAGGTTGCGGTGCGGTCGGGTCGTACGACGACATGTCCGCCGGACAGCCCCTTGCCCACGTAGTCATTGGCGTCGCCCTCGAGGCGCAGCGTCACACCACGAGGCAGGAACGCACCGAACGACTGCCCGGCAGAGCCGATCAGGGTGATGTCGATGGTGCCGTCGGGCAGGCCCTCGCCGCGGTAGCGCTTGGTCACCTCGTGGCCGAGCATGGTGCCGACCGTGCGGTTGACGTTGCGTACGGCGACCTGCGCGCGGACCGGCTCGCCGTTCTCGAGCGCCGGGGCAGCGAGCTTGATCAGCTCGTTGTCCAGCGCCTTGTCGAGGGCGTGGTCCTGGGTCTTGGTGTTGCGCAGGTCCTGGTCGGCGAACTGGCCGAACTCACCGTGGGCCGTGGCCTGGTGCAGGATCGGCGTCAGGTCGAGCCCGGCCGCCTTCCAGTGACCGACGGCTCGCTCGATGTCGAGCGACCCGACCTGGCCGATGGCCTCGTCGAGGTTGCGGAAGCCGAGCTCGGCGAGGAGCTCACGCACCTCCTCGGCGATGTAGGTGAAGAAGTTGACGATGTACTCCGCCTGCCCGTTGTAGCGCGCACGCAGGACGGGGTTCTGGGTCGCGACGCCCACCGGACACGTGTCGAGGTGGCACACGCGCATCAGGATGCAGCCCGACACGACGAGGGGCGCGGTGGCGAAACCGAACTCCTCGGCCCCGAGCAGCGCCGCGATGATGACGTCGCGGCCGGTCTTGAGCTGGCCGTCGGCCTGGACGACGATCCGGTCGCGGAGGCCGTTGAGGAGCAGCGTCTGCTGGGTCTCGGCCAGACCGAGCTCCCACGGCCCACCGGCGTGCTTGAGCGACGTGAGGGGTGCCGCACCGGTGCCGCCGTCGTGGCCGGAGATGAGCACGACGTCGGCGTGCGCCTTGGACACACCGGCCGCGACCGTGCCGACGCCGACCTCGGAGACCAGCTTCACGTGGATGCGGGCCGACGGGTTGGCGTTCTTGAGGTCGTGGATCAGCTGGGCGAGGTCCTCGATCGAGTAGATGTCGTGGTGCGGTGGCGGACTGATCAGGCCCACGCCGGGAGTCGAGTGCCGGGTCTTGGCCACCCACGGGTAGACCTTGTTGCCGGGCAGCTGGCCGCCCTCGCCGGGCTTGGCGCCCTGGGCCATCTTGATCTGGATGTCGTCGGCGTTGGTGAGGTATTCGCTGGTGACGCCGAACCGGCCGGAGGCGACCTGCTTGATCGCCGAGCGCCGCTCGGGGTCGTGGAGACGCTCGGCGTCCTCGCCCCCCTCACCGGTGTTGGACTTGCCGCCGAGGCGGTTCATCGCGATCGCGAGGGTCTCGTGCGCCTCCTGGCTGATGGAGCCGTAGGACATGGCGCCGGTGGAGAAGCGCTTGACGATCTCGCTGACCGGCTCGACCTCGTCGATGCTGATCGGCGCGCGGCCCGTGGCCTCGCCGTCCTTGAACCGGAACAGACCGCGCAGCGTCATCAGGCGCTCGGACTGCTCGTCCACGCGCGAGGTGTACTGCTTGAAGATCTCGTAGCTGCCCGTGCGGGTCGCGTGCTGCAGCCGGAACACCGTCTCCGGGTCGAACAGGTGCGGCTCGCC
>NZ_JANPEO010000189.1:0-6258 GCF_031422975.1 Nocardioides sp.
CACGTGCGGGGCGTCCATGATCTCCGAGCGACCGGTGACCGCCGCGAGCGGCAGCCCGCCGGCGATGCCTTTGGCAGTCGTGACGAGGTCGGGCACGACGCCCTCGTGGTCGCACGCGAGCCAGTCTCCGGTGCGCGCGAAGCCGGTCTGGATCTCGTCGGCGATGAAGAGGATGTCGTTCTCGCGACACCAGTCGGTGACCCGGGCGAGGTAGCCCGGCGGCGGCACGATGAAACCCCCCTCGCCCTGGATCGGCTCGATCAGCACCGCCGCGCAGTTCTCCTCGCCGACCTGCGCGTGCACGGTGTTCACGAAGGCGTCGAAGGCCTCCTCCGCGCACGCCTCGGGACCTCCGGGCCAGCGGTAGGGATAGGCCATCGGGGCGCGGTAGATCTCGCCGGCGAACGGCCCGAAGCCCTGCTTGTACGGCATGTTCTTGGCGGTCAGCGCCATCGTGAGGTTGGTGCGACCGTGATAGGCGTGGTCGAAGACGACGATCGCGTCGCGGCCGGTGTGGTGGCGCGCGACCTTGACGGCGTTCTCGACCGCCTCGGCCCCCGAGTTGAACAGCGCCGAGCGCTTCTCGTGGCTGCCCGGGGTGAGCTCGGTGAGCTTCTCGCAGACCTCGACGTACTCCTCGTAGGGCGTGACCATGAAGCAGGTGTGGGTGAAGTCGGCGACCTGGCGCTGGACGGCCTCCACCACGCGTGGGGAGGCGTTGCCGACGGTGGTGACGGCGATGCCGGAGCCGAAGTCGATCAGCTGGTTGCCGTCGACGTCGACGAGGATGCCGCCGCCGGCCCGCTCGACGTAGACCGGCAGCGTCGTGCCGATACCGGCCGAGACGGCCGCCTGCTTGCGCGCCTGAAGGGACTTCGATCGCGGGCCGGGGATCTCCGTGACCAGCCGGCGCTCCTGGGAGATGCTCATGCGGCAGCTCCGGGAGTGCGGTCCTCGATGCCCCACGGCGAGCCGTAGCCCCCGGGCCTGGGTGCGGCCAGCAGGTCGAGGAAGGGCCCGGGCGGCAACGCCTCGGGGCCGAGCACCCCGGTGCCCGACCAGGTGCCGGCGGCGATCAGCTCGAGGGCGACGACCGGGTTGAGGGCCGTCTGCCACACCACGCACTGGGCGCCGTAGTCGCGCATCGAGTCGGCGTTGTCGACCACGTGGTAGAGGTAGGTCGCCCGCGGCTGGCCGTCCTTGCCGGTGCCGGTGACCAACATGCCGGCGCACGTCTTGCCCTCCATCCGCGGCCCGATGGTCGCGGGGTCGGGCAGGCAGGCCGCGACGACGTCGCGGGGGGAGACCTCGACCCCCTTGACCGTCACGGGCGTCGTCGAGTCGAGGCCCAACGTGTGGAGGGTGCGCAGGATGGCGATCATCTCGGTGCCGAGTCCGTACTTGAAGGTGACCCGATCGGCGTCGATCCACCGCGGCATCAGGAGCACCTCCTCGTGCTCGACGTGGACGCACTCGACCGGGCCGATGCCTTCGGGGAAGTCGAAGACCTCGGGCTCGGAGAAGGGCGGGAGGGTGAAGAATCCGGCCTCGAGGTCGCCGTGGGCACGCGCCTTCTCCCACACGACCGGCGGGTTGAGGCACTCCTCGATGATCGTCCACATCGAGAAGCCGGGGGCGAAGACCTCGGTGCCGTCGTCGTCGCGGATCACCAGGTTGGCCCCGTCGCGGGTGCCCAGCTCGTCGATGTGGTCGAAGAGCTCGTCGGCGGCGTAGCGCGCGAAGACGTCGGAGAGTCCCGGCTCGACTCCGATGCCCAGCAGGGCCAGCCGACCGGCGGCCTCCCACTGGTCCGCCATGGCGAACTGCTCGTCGCCGAGCTTGACCCCCACCTGCTCGTACGGGGACTCCGGGTGCCGGCTCGAGAGGCTCATGGCCATGTCGAGGTAACCCGCGTCGGCGGCCAGGGCCCCGGTGAAGATCGGCATCACGAACCGCGGGTCCACCGCGTTGAAGACGTGGGTCGCTCGCACCTCGCGGGCCAGTGCGGTGACCGCGTCGGCGTCGGAGGCGTCGACCTGCCGGGCACTGAACCGCTCGTCACCGGCGCCGCGCTCGCGGGCCGCCTCGACGGTGCGCTCGGCGCGCGCCAGGTCGTAGTCGGCGACCACCCAGGCGTCGAAGAAGTCCCGTTCGACGGCGATGCGCGCTGCCGCGTCGCCGACGCCGCCGGCTCCGATCATCAGCACTCGCAACTGCTCGGGCATGTGTGTGGTCACTCCTTGGGGGTGGAGGCGCGCATCGAGTTGACGACCTGGGCGCCGACGACGAGCAGCACTGCGATGACGAACATCGAGAAGCCGATGACGTTGGCCTCGGCCGGGATGCCGCGCCGCGACGCGACGTAGACGAACTTCGGGAAGGTCGACTCGTTGCCGGAGACGAAGTTGGTGATGATGAAGTCGTCGAAGGACAGCGAGAAGGCGAGCATCGCGGCGCCGAGGATGCCCGGCAGGATGAGCGGGAAGGTGACCTGCCAGAAGGTCTGCATCGGGCTCGCGTAGAGGTCCTGTGCCGCCTCCTCGATCCGCGGGTCGAGGGACTGGATGCGCGCCTTGACGGTGACGACGACGAAGCTCAGGCAGAACATGATGTGGGCGAAGACGATGGTCCAGAAGCCCAGCGAGAGCCCGATGTTGGCGAAGCCCTGAACGAAGATCGTCAACAGCGCGGCCCCCATGACGATCTCCGGGGTGGCCATCGGGACGAAGATCAGCATGTTGCTGGCCGCCTTGCCGCGGAAGCGGTAGCGCACCATCGCCAGCGCCATCAGCGTGCCGAGCACCGTGGCGACCACCGTGGACAGGGCGCCCACCTGCAGCGACGTCACCAACGAGGAGCACGCACCGGGCACGCCGCAGGGGTCCTGCCAGTGCCGGAACGTGAAGCCCTGCCACACGATGTTGGTCTTGCCGTGGTCGTTGAAGGAGAAGGCGAAGGTGTAGGCCACCGGCAAGAAGAGGTAGAGCAGCACCGCGACCGCGGTGAGGATCGCGAAGTGGTTGGCCAGCCAGAGCTGACCCCGCTTGGCACTGGACGGTCGGTAGGCCTGCGGGGAGGTCGTCGAGCTGGTCATCTCACACCAGCTCCTCGGTGCCGAAGCGGCGGACGTAGAGGAAGACCATCACCAGGATCGCCGCCATCAGCGTGAACGACAACGAGGCGGCGACCGGATAGCCACCGGGGATAGCGAGGAACTGGTCATTGATCACGTTGCCGACCATCTTTCCTCGCTGGGGGCCGAGCAGCTCCATGTTGACGAAGTCGCCGGCCGCCGGGATGAAGGTCAGCAGCGTGCCGGCCAGGACGCCCGGCATCGACATCGGCAGCGTCACCGTCCGGAAGGTCGTGAAGCCGTTGGCGTAGAGGTCGCCGCCGGCCTCGATGACGCGCGGATCGGCCCGCTCGAGCGAGGCATAGATCGGCAGCACCATGAAGGGCAGGAAGTTGTAGGTCAGCCCGGCGACCACCGCGACCGGGGTGTTGATGATGTGCCCGCCCGGCAGCAGGTGCAGGAAGTTCAGGATCCCGGCCACCCAGCCCTCGTCCGCCAGGATCTGCGACCACGCGAAGGTGCGCAGGATGAAGGAGGTGAAGAACGGCGCGATGACGCAGATCATCATCAGGTTGCGCCACTTGCCTGCCTTGAACGCCATCGCATAGGCCAGCGGGTAGGCCAGGGCGAACGCCAGCAGTGTCGCGAGGCCGGCATAGAGGAAGGACCGCGCGAAGTGGGGTGCGTAGTCGGTGAGCGCGCTGACGTAGTTCTCGAAGTTGAGGTCGCGGTAGTAGTAGCCGGGGAACCCGGGGTACCGGCTCTGAAGGCTGACCGCGGCCAGCTGGACCAGCGGCAGGATGAAGAAGACCCCGAGCCACAGAAGTCCGGGGAGTAGCAGGAGGTAGGCCGTCCAGCTCCGCTTCGTCACCTCCGGAGCCGGGGCCGGAGCGGGCGCATGCGGCTCGAGCACCGCAGGAGCGAGCGCAGTCACGACTCGTCCGCCGCGACGCCGAACGCGTGTCCGGGATTCCACGTCAGCCAGACCTCGTCACCGGGACGCAGGTCGATCGGGTCGACGTCGAGGTTCTGCTCGTAGCAGCTCCAGGTCGTGCCGCTCGGCATGTCGACGAGATAGCTGGTGGCCACGCCGAGGAAGGACACGTCCTTGACCACACCGCGCACGTCGTTGCCGGCCCCGTCGGGCTTGGTGCGCGAGACCTGCACCTTCTCGGGCCGCACGCCGAAGAGGACGTCGCCCTCGTGCACCTGCGAGCGGGCCCTGCTGATGCGGACCTTGGTGCCGAGGACGTCCGCCACGAGGTGGTCGCGGTCGCTGTCCTCGATCGTGCCGACTCCGGTGTTGGCCTGCCCCAGGAAGTTGGCCACGAAGCGGGTGCGGGGCAGGTCGTAGAGGTCGGCGGGCGCGCCGAGCTGCTCGATGGTGCCCTTGTTCATCACCGCGACCGTGTCGGCCATGGTCATGGCCTCCTCCTGGTCGTGGGTGACGTGGATGAACGTGAGGCCGACCTCGGTCTGGATGCGCTTGAGCTCGACCTGCATCTCGCGGCGCAGCTTGAGGTCCAGGGCTCCGAGGGGCTCGTCGAGCAGCAGCACCTCCGGGGTGTTGACCAGGGCCCGGGCCAGGGCCACGCGTTGCTGCTGGCCACCCGAGAGCTGGGCCGGCTTGCGGGCGGCGAACTGGGTCATCTGCACCAGCTCGAGGGCGTCCTCGGCCAGCTTGGCGGCGTCCTTGGCCCTGCGACGCTTGGGGCCGAACGAGACGTTGTCGCGGATCGTCAGGTGCGGGAACAGCGCGTAGGACTGGAAGACGGTGTTGACGGGGCGCTCGTAGGCACGCGAGCCGGTCAGGTCGGTGTCGCCGATGAGCACCCGGCCCGAGGTCGGCTGCTCCAGTCCGGCGATCATCCGCAGCGTGGTGGTCTTGCCGCAGCCCGACGGGCCGAGCAACGCGAAGAACGACCCGCGCTGCACGTGGAGGTCGATGTCGTCGACGGCCACGAAGTCGCCGAACGCCTTGGTGACCTTCTCGAGCCGGAGGTCTCCTTGGGCTTCCTTGAATCCGGCCATGTCAGTTTCCCATCACGTTGCTCGACCACAGGTCAGCGAGTTCGATCTCTTCGTCGCTGTTGAGCACCCGGAACTGCTGGATGTTGTTGTCGGCGATGAACTCGGCCGTCGGGAAGATCCACGGGCTCTCGGCCAGGTCGGGATCGATCTTCTCCATCTCGGCCTGAGCGCCGTCGACCGGGCACACGTAGTTGACCCAGGCGGCGACCTCGGCGGCGACCGCCGGGTCGTAGTAGTAGTCCATCAGCCTCTGGGCGTTGCGTCGGTGCGTCGAGGTGATCGGCACCATCATGTTGTCCGACCAGAGGGTGCCGCCCGACTCGGGGATCGTGAAGGTCCAGCTCGGGTCCTTGGTGTCGAAGGCGAGGACGAAGATGTCCCCGCTCCACGTGATGCCGGCGACAGCGTTGCCGCTGGTGAGGTCCTCCAGGTAGGAGTTGCCCTTCACCTTGCGGATGTAGCCCTCCTCGATCTTCTGCTCGATGAAGCCGATGGCGTTCTCGAACTCGGTCCGGCCCCAATCGCTCTCGATGTCGACGCCCTGGTTCTGCATCACCAGCGCCGCGGTGTCGCGGAACTCCGAGAGCACCACGATGCGGCCCTTGAGGTCGTCGCTCCACAGGTCGTCGAGCGTCTTCAGCTCGCGGCCGACCTTGTCGCGGTTGTAGCCGATGCCGGCGAAGCCGCTCTGCCAGGTGATGGAGTTGATGCGGCCCGGGTCGAAGGACACTTCCTTGAGAGGTTGCAGCAGATTCTGCACGACGTTGGGCATCTGGATCAGCTCGAGCGGCTGACAGAGCTGGTCGCGGATGACCCGCGACGCCATCCAGTCGGTGAGGGTGATGATGTCGCGATCGATGCTCTGGCCTGCCCGCAGCTGCGGACCGACCTTGGCGTAGTAGGAGTCGTTGTCCTCGACGTCCTCGCTGTAGCTCACCTCGATCCCGGTCTGCTCGATGAACCGCGACAGGGTCGGAGACTTCGTCTCCTTGCCGTTCATGTCGAGGTAGGCCGTCCAGTTGGACCACTTGAGGATCTTCTCGGAGTCGGAGAGGTCCTCGGGCAGCTCGAGCGCCGCCGGTCCGCCGGTGGGCGGCTCGGGTGGGGCGCAGCCGGTGAGGGCCAGTCCGGCCGAGGCGGCAACGCCGCTGCCG
>NZ_JANPEO010000190.1:0-1543 GCF_031422975.1 Nocardioides sp.
CCGACGTGGTGTCCTCGATCTGGCGGCGCAGTTGCGCGATCCGGCCCTTGATCTCCTCGCTGGTGCCCGCCCCCTTCACGATCGTCGTGTTTTCCTTGTCGATCGTGATGCGGTCCGCCCGGCCCAGGTCGGCGAGCTGGATGTTCTCCAGCTTGATCCCCAGGTCCTCGGTCAGCAGACGGCCGCCCGTGAGCACCGCGATGTCCTCGAGCATGGCCTTGCGGCGGTCGCCGAAGCCCGGCGCCTTCACCGCGCAGGTGCTCAGCGTGCCCCGCAGCTTGTTCACCACCAGCGTCGCCAGCGCCTCGCCCTCGACGTCCTCGGCGATGATCAGCAGCTGCTTGCCCGTCTGCGCCACCTTCTCCAGCACCGGCAGCAGGTCCTTCAGGCTCGACAGCTTCTTCTCGTACAGCAGGATGTAGGCATCGCTCAGGATGACCTCCATCTCTTCCTTCTCGGTCACGAAGTACGGGCTGATGTAGCCGCGGTCGAACTGCATCCCCTCGACCACTTCCAGCGTCGTCTCGATCGTGCGCGCTTCCTCGACCGTGATCGTGCCGTCCTTGCCCACCTTGTCGAAGGCGTCCGCGATCAGCGTGCCGATGTAGCTGTCGCCGTTGGCGCTGATGGTCGCCACCTGGGCGATCTCCTTGCGGTCGGCCACCGGCTTGCTCATGCCCTTCAGCTCGCCGACGATCGCCTCCACCGCCTGCTCGATGCCGCGCTTCAGCCCCATCGGGTTGGCCCCGGCGGTCACGTTGCGCAGCCCCTCGCGGAAGATCGCCTCGGCCAGCACCGTCGCCGTCGTCGTGCCGTCGCCGGCCACGTCGCTCGTCTTGCTCGCCACTTCGCGCACCATCTGCGCGCCCATGTTCTCGTACGGGTCCTCCAGCTCGATCTCCTTGGCGACGGTCACGCCGTCCTTGGTGATCACCGGGGACCCCCACTTCTTGCCCAACACCACATTGCGCCCGCGCGGTCCCAGCGTCACCTTCACCGCCCGGGACAACTGCGACACGCCCTCGAGGACGGCGGCACGCGCCTTCTCATCGAACAACAGCTGCTTGGCTGCCATGAATCGGACATCTCCTTCTGGATGGAAACATTGGGAATCATTGGAAAACGGGCGGGTCACGCGGGGCGCGGGATCGCGCCATCGCCGCGCGGCGGCCCGGAAGTCTAGGCCTCGATGGTCGCCAGGACGTCGTCCTCGCGGACGATGATGAGGTCCTCGCCGTCGATCTTGACCTCGGTGCCGGTGTACTTGCCGATGAGGATACGGTCGCCCGCCTTCACCGCCATCGGGATACGGGTGCCGTCGTCGCTGATGCGGCCGGGGCCGGCGGCGATGACCTGCGCCTCCTGCGGCTTCTCCTTGGCGGTGTCCGGGATGATGATGCCGCCACGCTTGATCTCGCCCTCTTCCAACCGCTTCACGAGAAGCCGGTCCTGGAGCGGGGTGACCTTGGTCTTGGTGCTGGTTGCCATGAGTGTTCCTCCTGATGTGCGGCGCGATCCGCCGCGTGCCACCGTGAGCAGGCCG
>NZ_JANPEO010000191.1:0-4510 GCF_031422975.1 Nocardioides sp.
CACCCAGCCCGACAGCATCCACTGGTGCACCGGCTCCGACGACGAGTGGGTCCAGCTCACCGACGCCCTGGTCGCCACTGGCACGTTCATCAAGCTCGACGAGACAAAGAAGCCCAACTCCTACTACGCCGCCTCCGACCCGATCGATGTCGCGCGCGTCGAGGACCGCACCTACATCTGCTCGGTCGACGAGAAGGATGCCGGGCCCACCAACAACTGGATGGACCCCGACGAGATGAAGGACCTCATGCGCGGGCTGTACGCCGGCTGCATGCAGGGCCGCACGATGTACGTCATTCCCTTCGTCATGGGTCACCTCGAGGCCGAGAAGCCGATGTTCGGCGTGGAGCTCACCGACTCCGCCTACGTCACCGTGTCGATGCGGGTGATGGCCCGGATGGGCGCCGACGTGCTGCGCAGGATCGAGGAGATCGGCGAGGACGTGCAGTGGGTCCCGGCCCTCCACTCCGTCGGCAAGCCGCTCGCCGAGGGTGAGCCGGACGTGTCCTGGCCGTGCAACGACACCAAGTACATCGTCCAGTTCCCCGAGGAGCGGATGATCTGGAGCTTCGGTTCCGGGTACGGCGGCAACGCGCTGCTCGGCAAGAAGTGCTACGCGCTGCGCATCGCCAGCGTCATGGCGCGCGACGAGGGCTGGATGGCCGAGCACATGCTCATCCTCAAGCTCACCTCCCCGGCGGGAGTCACCAAGTACATCGCCGCGGCCTTCCCGAGCGCGTGCGGCAAGACCAACCTCGCCATGCTCAAGCCCACCATCCCGGGCTGGAAGGTCGAGGCGATCGGCGACGACATCGCGTGGATGCGCATCGGTGAGGACGGTCGCCTGTGGGCCGTCAACCCGGAGTTCGGCTTCTTCGGGGTCGCACCCGGCACCAACGAGCACACCAACCCGAATGCCATGGCGACCATCAACAAGGGCAACTCGGTCTTCACCAACGTCGCGCTCACCGAGAACGGTGACGTGTGGTGGGAGGGCCTGGAGAACACCCCGGCCAAGGCCACGTCCTGGAAGGGCGAGCCCTGGACCCCGGACAGCGACGAGCTGTCGAGCCACGCCAACAGCCGCTACTGCACCCCGATCAAGCAGTGCGACATGCTCGCTGCGGAGTACGACGACCCGCGCGGCGTACCGATCGACGCGATCCTGTTCGGCGGCCGTCGCAAGACGACCATCCCGCTCGTGACCGAGGCGCGCGACTGGACCCACGGCACGTTCATGGGCGCCACGCTCTCCTCCGAGACGACCGCTGCGGCCGTCGGCGCCGTGGGCGTCGTGCGTCGCGACCCGATGGCGATGCTGCCGTTCATCGGCTACAACGCCGGCGACTACTTCGGCCACTGGATCAACATGGGCAAGGACAACGACGAGTCGAAGATGCCCAAGATCTTCTATGTCAACTGGTTCCGTCGTGCCGACGACGGCGACTTCCTGTGGCCCGGGTTCGGCGAGAACAGCCGCGTCCTCAAGTGGGTCATCGAGCGTCTCGAAGGCACCGCGGCCGCGGTCGAGACCCCCATCGGCCACGTGCCGGCGCCGGGCTCGCTCGACATCGACGGCCTCGACATGACCCCGGAGGCCATCGAGGCCGCCCTGGCGGTCGACGTCGAGGAGTGGAAGGCCGAGATCCCGCAGATCACCGAGTGGTTCGAGAAGTTCGGCGACGACCTGCCGGCCGTGCTGTGGACCGAGCTCGATGTGCTCAAGGAACGCCTCGGCGCCTGATCCTGCGCTTCCACCTCTCCGGCCCGTCAGGATGATCGATCCCGACGGGCCGGAGGCGGTCTTGTGGAAAGATCGGCCGGTCACATGACTGGGAGGTGGTGGTAGGCGTGAATTACGGCCCTGATGAGCGTTCCGTCTTCGAAACGGCCGCTTCCGATCTCTACGAGGAACTGGTCGGCTCAGCCGGCGTGCCTGCGGGTGATGCGCGCATCGAGGAAGGCGGCGACGCCGACGAGGCGTTCGCGCTGCTCAAGGAGATCGGCCTGGTCACCTTCGACAAGGCAGCAGACCGCTGGGTGGCCGTCGACCCGTCGATCGTGCAGTCCCGGGTGGTCTCGCCGCTGGGCCAGCAGGGCGCCGAGCTGATCAGCGAGTCGGCCCGGTGGGCCAAGGCCTTCCAGGGCCTGTCCCACGCGTGGCGACGCTCCCCCGAGGCGCTGCGCGGTCCGTTCGCTGAGCTCCGCGGTGAGGCGATCGCGCCCTACATCACCTCGGTCGTGGCGGATGCCTCCGAGGAGCTCCTGACCGCGCAGCCGCAGACGGGCCGCGCCATCGAGCAGCTTCCCGACGCGATCGAGCGCGAGGTCGGTGCGCTGCGCCGCGGGGTCACGATGCGCACCCTCTACCAGCACTCCGCCAGGCGCCAGGTCGCGACCAACAAGTACGTCGCAGCCGTCACCGCCGAGGGCGCGCAGGTTCGCACCCTCGACGAGTTCTTCAACCGGCTGATCGTCGTCGACCGGCGGATCGCGATCGTCCCGGGTCACGGCGGGCCGGGTGAATCAGTGGCGCTCGCCGTACGCGAACCCTCGCTCGTTGCCTATCTCGTCGACATCTTCGAGCGGTCGTGGGAACGGGCCAGGCCCTTCACCAACCGTGACACCTCGCTCGTGCGCGCCATCGAGGCCGAGCAACGGGCGATGACGATCCGGATGCTGATCGGCGGACACGCGGACCCGGTGGGCGCCAAGCGTCTCGGCGTCAGCCCGCGCACCTATGCCGCCTACGTCTCCGAGCTCAAGCAGGAGTTCGAGGTCGAGTCGCGTTTCCAGCTGGGCTACGAGATGGGGCGCCGGGGAGTGACCGGACGCGATGTCCCTCCGGCCAGTGACCGGGGGGACATCGAGCAGTCCGGTGAGAGCGCCTGAGGGTCGTTGCTCAGCCGCCGGTGGGCCACGTGGTGTCGGACGGGGTGACGACCACCGTCGGCCACGTGGTGTCGGCCAGGGACGGCCAGGTGGTGTCCTTGTAGGCCTCGGCGGGACCGGCGGTGAATCCAATGGCCCCCAAGGACAGGGCCGCGGTGAGAACCGCGGCTGCAATGCGACGTCCGGAGTTCATGAAGTTCATCCCTCTTGTCTGTCAGCTCGGTCCGAGACTAGGCCTCATTGTCGATCACTCAAGGCGATCGGGTATCACGAACGCGGCTGCGAGTCTCTGCATTGCAGCATCTCGCAACGTGCAAGAAAATGCACTCTGGCCTCCCGGTGGGAGGCCAGAGATGGGCGGAGGCGGAGGGATTTGAACCCTCGATGGGGTTGTAGCCCCAAACCCGCTTAGCAGGCGGGCGCCATAGACCGGACTAGGCGACGCCTCCATGCCCGGACCTCACGGCCAGAGCAGGCATGAGGTTACTAGTCACCTCGAGCCTTTGCCGAATCGCACCCGACTCCGCCCGGGTGAGGGCAGTTCAGAGCGGTCGTAGGCCCTGACCGTGCTGGAGATGACGCTGTAGGTCGCGCACGAACTCCTCGCGATCACCGGCCAGCAGCTCCACCGGAATCGTCGTCGTCTGCCCCGTGCGCAAGCGGAGCACGACGACCGGGGAGCTGGCCGAGGTCGTGGTGATGGCGTCCTCCACGTCCTTCCACCGGGCGGCGGCCACTCCCACGCCGCGGACCCACTGGACCTGATAGCCGTCGTCGGTGAACCGCACGACCCAGCCGCGGCGGTTGAGCGCGACCGCGGCGGCGGTCAGGGCGGCGAGCCCGATCAGGGCGGGGATCAACAGGATCGCCGTGTTCAGGTCGAGGAAGGCGACCAGTCCGGTGGTGACGAACACCAGCACCGAGATCGCGACCAGCAGCACGCCCACCAGGCGGGCGGCGACGCTCGGAGCAACTCGGTATTCGGACGGCACCAGGCGATTGAACACACCCGAGCCGATGTTGTGCCAATCCAGCCCTTGTCCCCGCGAGTGGCGCAGGTCACACTCATGATGATCCCCCCGTCACGGGACCAGTTCGGGAGGCTGCGATGACGAGTGCCACCGCCGCGTTGTCAGACTTGCACCGCGCCCTCGATGCGCCGCGAGAGGTCGGCGGAGTGGCCACCGGCAATTGGCGTTGGACCGTCCGGCAGCGCATGACCGGCGTGCGCGACGTGCTCATGCGCGAGTCGGAGCACCCCGACGACGCCTGGCTGAGCGCTCGGCGCGGTACGGCGCTGCGTGAGCGTCGAGCACTGCTGGCCCGCATCGGCGAGCTCGGCCCGGAGGTCCTCGAGAGCCACGACCTGGACGACGTCCGCGTCCAGGGCCTGCGCCTGCTCACCGACATCAACCACCACCTGCAGCGGTTGCGCGACCTGGCCTACGACGACGTCGAACTCGAACTCGGCGGCTCGGAGTGAATGCCGTCTCCTAGAATGCTCCGGTGCCGCCTTCGGGTGGCGCGAGGAGGGGTGCCGGAGCGGCCGATCGGAACCGCCTTGAAAGCGGTCGTAGGGAGACCTACCGCGGGTTCGAATCCCGCCCCCTCTGCCAAG
>NZ_JANPEO010000192.1:0-1543 GCF_031422975.1 Nocardioides sp.
CTGCGACCCGGTGATGGGCAACGCGGTGTCCGGCTGCTTCGTCGACCCGGCGATCCCGCCGATCATCCGCGAGAAGGTGGTGCCGGTCGCCGACGTCATCACGCCCAACCAGTTCGAGCTCGGCTTCCTCACCGGCACCGAGCCGTCGACGCTGGAGGAGATCCTGGCCTCGGCCGACCTGGCCCGCGCGCTGGGCCCGTCGACGATCCTCGTCACCTCGGTCGAGCAGCCCGACCGTCCTGCGGACACCATCGAGATGCTCGCCGTCACCGGCGTCGGCGCCTGGATCGTCCAGACCCCGCGGCTGCCGATGAAGGCCAACGGCTCCGGCGACCTCACCGCCGCCCTCTTCACCGCTCACCTGCACACCACCGGGTCCCCCGCCGAGGCGCTGGGCCGCACCGCCTCCTCGGTCTTCGCGGTGCTCACCGCGACTCTGGAGTCCGGCGAGCGCGAACTGCGCCTGGTCGCCGCCCAGGACGCCATCGCTGACCCGGCGTGCGAGTTCGCGGTCCGCCGCGTGCGGTGACCGCTCAGTAGGACTGACCGTTGGCATAGCGCTGCCGACGGGCGTGGCGCCCGTTGCCCTTGTTGCGGTTCTGGTAGGTCGGCAGCTGCGAGTCGCAGTTGGGGCACACCAGCCGCAGGTTGTCGCGGGTGTTGTTGGTCGAGTCCCCGTCCAGGTGGTCGAGGACGAGCACGAGAGGTCGTCCGTTCCACATTTCCTGCGTGCCACACAGCGCGCACGCACCGCTCTGCTCCTGCTTGATGTGGGTGCGGATGTAGTGGCTTCGCCGGGAGTCTGGCCTGCCGACGCCCGTCGCCAGCCAGAGGCTCACCAGCTCCCGCTGGCGGCTCTCGCCCTGGCATGCGTTGCTGCCGTAGGCGCGCCCCAGACGACCAACAAATTCGACATCACACCCACGGCAGCGGAAGGAAGGCATGGCCTCACGCTAGGCACGGCCACCGACAGAGCCGCGTGTCAGGGTTGAACTGACGACCTTCCGCTTACAAGGCGGGTGCTCTACCACTGAGCTAACGCGGCGCGGCCGCCCGTCGGACGACGCGGCCACATCGTAGACAACCAGACGTCAGCGGGACATCCCGGGCTTGCGATCGTGGCCGAACCCTGAGCCGGGCTGGACATGTGTTTGAAGTTAAATTGAGGTTGAAGGACAGTACGTACATGGTCCTCACTATCGGCGACCTCGCCGCACGCTCCGGCGTGGCCCCCTCTGCCTTGCGGTTCTACGAGGAGCGCGGCCTCATCGCCTCCACGCGCAACTCCGGCAACCAGCGCCGCTACCACCAGGCGGTGCTGCGTCGCGTCGCCTTCATCCGCACCGCCCAGCGGGTCGGGCTCAGCCTCGAGGACATCGGCGCCGCACTGGCCACGCTGCCCGACAACCGCACGCCCACGAAGGCGGACTGGACCCGGCTCTCGCGCGCCTGGCGCGGCCGTCTCGACGAGCAGATCGAGCGCATCGAGCGGCTCCGGGACCGGCTGGACGGCTGCATCGGGTGCGGCTGCCTCAGTCTGCGC
>NZ_JANPEO010000193.1:0-1686 GCF_031422975.1 Nocardioides sp.
CAACCTCGGCGCCTTGCTCATGGCGACCGGCCTTGCGTACGACTCCGACGGTGGGCGCGCGCTCGCCGGTGCGATCACGAGCCTGATGACCGGCACGGCATACAAGCGCTCGGCCGAGATGGCAGGGGTCGTGGGGCCGTACGAGGGCTTCGCCCGCAACGCCGAGGCGCACGCCCGGGTGATGCGCAAGCACGCGTCGGCGAACGACTCGATGCGCATGGTGACGACGCTCGACAAGGACGTGCACCGGCTCGCGACCAAGTCGTGGTCCGAGGGCAACAAGCTGGGGGAGAAGCAGGGCTGGCGTAACGCGCAGGCCTCCGTGCTCGCGCCCACCGGCACCATCGGCTTCATGATGGACTGCGACACCACGGGCATCGAGCCGGACTTCTCGTTGGTGAAGTTCAAGAAGCTCGTCGGCGGGGGATCAATGCAAATTGTGAACCAGACGATCCCGCGGGCGCTGCGCAAGCTCGGCTACGCCGAGGAGACCGTCGAGGCGATCGTGGAGTTCATCGCCGAGAAGGGCCACGTCGTCGACGCCCCCGGCCTGCGCCAGGAGCACTACGACATCTTCGACTGCGCCATGGGCGAGCGTTCGATCGCGCCGATGGGCCACGTACGGATGATGGCGGCGGCCCAGCCGTTCCTGTCCGGCGCGATCTCCAAGACGGTCAACCTGCCTGAGTCCGCGACGGTCGAGGAGATCGCCGACGTCTACCTGCAGGGCTGGAAGCTCGGCCTCAAGGCGCTCGCGGTCTACCGCGACAACTGCAAGGTCGGCCAGCCGCTGTCCGACGCCAAGGCCAAGGGCGCTGACTCAGCGGTCGAGGCCGGGGCCGGTCCGCGCGCCGCGGTGGCTGAGGTGGCCGCGGTCGTCGAGCACCGCCCCGTGCGCAAGCGCCTGCCGAAGTCGCGCCCGTCGGTGACGACGTCGTTTGCGGTGGCCGGCGCCGAGGGCTACATGACCGCCGGGTCCTACCCCGACGACGGCCTCGGTGAGGTCTTCCTCAAGCTGGGCAAGCAGGGTTCCACACTCGCCGGAGTCATGGACGCCTTCTCGATCGCGATCTCCATCGCCCTGCAGCACGGGGTACCGCTGGAGACCTACGTCCAGAAGTTCGTCAACATGCGCTTCGAGCCGGCCGGTCTCACCGACGACCCGGACATCCGGATGGCGCAGTCCGTCATGGACTACATCTTCCGTCGCCTGGCGCTGGACTACCTGACCTTCGACGAGCGCGCCGGCCTGGGGATCTACACGGCCACTGAGCGGTCACGTCAGCTAGAGACCGGCTCGTACGCCCCTGTCGAGGCTGAGGTCTCTGCGGAGGACGTGGCGGCTGAGGTTGCTGCGCTGGCTGCGGGGGTTCCGACGGACGAGCGTCCGGTTTCTGCTGACTCTGGTGTCGAGGAGGCGGTCGACCCGGCCGCCGGCGCCGAGGTGGCCCACGACGTGGAGATCGTGGACCACGCCGCCAAGCCGGCGGGTGCGAAGGTGCACTCCTCGACCGAGCTCATGGAGCAGATCCTGGGTACGGCGCAGGACGCCCCGATGTGCTTCACGTGTGGCACCAAGATGCGGCCGGCTGGATCGTGCTACGTGTGTGAGGGCTGCGGCAGCACCAGCGGCTGCAGCTAGACCTGGACAACGGACTGCCGGCACACGGTTTACTAAAACGTGTG
>NZ_JANPEO010000194.1:0-2975 GCF_031422975.1 Nocardioides sp.
CGATCGGCTCCGCGGTGTAGCGCCCGGTGTTGCGGTGCGAGATGCGGGTGGCCAGCTCCTGGAACGAGACGTAGGCGCAGACGTTGAGCAGCGACTTGTCGAGCGCCTCGTAGCCGGTCTCCATCGTCTCCATCCGCGCCCGCTCGAGCTCGACGGGATCGACGCCGCGGGTGACCAGGAGGTAGTCGCGGATGCAGAAGGCGTGCCGACCCTCCTCCGCGGTCCAGCGGTTGACCCAGGTGCCCCAGGCGCTGTCCCGGCCGAAGGCGCGGTCGATCTCGCGGTGATAGCTGGGCAGGTTGTCCTCGGTCAGCAGGTTGACCTCGAGCGCCGTCCGGGCGATCGGCGACAGCTGCGACTGCGCGACCTCCCACGGGTCCCCGCCCAGGTCGGCGAAGTCGCGACCGAGGCTCCAGGGCACGTACTCATGCGGCATCCACTCGTCGGCCGTGGCCATGTGTCGATTGAGGTTGTCCGCGACGGTGGGTTCGAGCTCCGCGAGTAGTTGGGCGCTTTCGAGGTCAGCCATGATCCATGCCTACACCCGTCGCGGCCCCCGTGAACAGGGGTACGGAGCCACCCACTCTGCCCAGGCTGGGCGGATGACGACGCGGTGGGTCGTGGGCAACCGACCGCCTCGGGCCGTGATGGGCTGGACTCGCCCAAGGTCCTTGATTTGCTAGCGCGTGACCGGCCGCGAGGACAAGGTGTCGGCCCAGGCGGCAGCCCGGTCGAGCTCGCCGTCGAGGAGCGGGCCGGCCATGTCGCCGACGTAGAAGCTCTCCGTGCTCACCAACCGGCCCAGGTGGTGGCGCCGGACCTCCTTGCCCGCCGCCTTGGCGGCCGAGCCCGGAAGGTGTCGGACCTTGTCGACGCGGGTGTCGAACGTCGCGACGTCCACGTGGTCCGACTCCGGCAGCTCGCCCAGCCACTCCCGGATGCCGCGTGCCGTGTGACCCGGCTCCGCACCCTTGACCACCGCGTCCTCGCGGGTGGAGGAGCGACTCATCGAGAACGCGTGCGTCGGCCCCCCGACGACCAGCAGGTCGACGTCGGCAGGCAGCGGCACCGGCGCCTGGCCCACCTCGACGATCGTGGCGTCGTCGCCGAGCCGGGCGGCGACTGCCTCGGCGACAGCTCGGGTGTTGCCCCACATGGACTCATGGACCACCAGGGTGCTCATCTCGCGAACTCCTTCCGAGGACACGCGTTGTGCCCTCACCGCCAAGCGTGCCGCGCCCAGGAGGGGTGAGGCAGGGCCGTCCGGCACGGCCAGGGCGCCATAGGTCCCGCAGGAGCACGCCGGCCGGTTGGCTGCGGTGCAGCCGGCTCAGTTCCAGATCGCCGTCGCCCACTCCGGGTGGTCGATGAACGGGTTGCGGTTGCCCTGCCAGGTCGAGTGGATGCGGTCGTTGCGACGCATCTCGAAGGTCGACACCGGGTCCTCGGTGTTCCACTGCAGCAGGATCGACGTCTTGCCGTGCCACGGCGTGGAACCGTTGATCGAGTTGTTGAGCTCGAGGTCGGGGAAGCCGTCGTCGCCCTCGTAGCGGATCGCCATGTAGAAGAGCATCCGCGCCACGTCGCCCTTGACCGCGTCGCGGGGCTCGAAGGAGTCGGCGTCGGTCCAGCAGTCGGTGCACTGCGCGACGGTCGAGCCGCCGAGGTCGAAGTCCTTGTTGCCACGCGTGCCGTTGACGGTCACGTCCTCGGGGCGGAGGTGGTGGACGTCGGTGCCGGGACCCGGGGTCGTGCCGAAGCCGCCGTGGCTCTGCGCCCAGACGTGCTCGCGGTTCCAGTCGTCGACGCCGCCGCCGTTGGATGTCTTGGAGATCGACCTGCCGGAGTAGAGCTCGATGACGTTGGCGGTGTTGGTCGGGTCCTGGTCGGTGTCCTGGAGCGCGGTCCACACCTGGGCGTAGGACAACTGCGTGTTGCCGTCGATGATGCCGTGCAGCGAGGTCCGCAGCGCAGTGCCCGACGTGCCGATCGCGGGCGCGTAGTAGGTGCCGTCCCACGGGCTGGTGCCCCCCGGGGGTGGCGGGGTGACGCCCCCGGCCAACGCGAAGGCCGTGGCACCTGTCAGGCCCGGGTGCGAGAAGTACGCCGCCATCGCGCCCGTCACGTCGATCTGCTTGCCCATGAGGCTGGGGTTGGTGCGCAGCCCCCACTGTGCGCGGAACGCCGTGGGGATCTGGACGTAGAGCATCTGCGTCGTGCTGGCCTGGCTCGCCGAGTCGGCGATGGCGAGGGCGTAGTCGTTGGGGAAACCCGACGTCACGACAGTGCCGGTCGCGGTGGGCTGCCCGACGACGTAGCCGCGAACGGTCTGTGCTGACCCGTCCTGCTGGCCGATCGCCTGCGACACGGTGAGGGGTGCGGCGGCCAGCGCCGGGGGACTGAGCGGGGCGAGGGCGACGATGAGGGCACTGATGAGGGCGAGCGCGAGCGCCCGACCCGTCCCGAGATGACGGTTCATGACCCGGAGCCTGCCGTAGCGCGGTGGCCCTGGGAAGGGCGTCGCGACGACGGGACGGCGACGGGTGGAGGAACGCTCAGGCGCAGGGGAGCGATCCCAGCCGAGCCAGGCCCTCGCGATCGCCGGGCCCGTAGCCGATCTGGCCGCTGTTGATGGCGGCCATCAGCTCGGTCGGCTCGTTGACGTGATCGAGCCCGACGACGTGCGCGAGCTCGTGCAGCACGATCGCCTCCAGGGTGCGCGGCCGGTGCGTCACCTCCGCGACGGTGAAGGCGTCCGTGTCGAGCGCGACCCCACCGGTCACCAGGTAGCGATGACCCAGGATGCCTTCCTCGGCCGCGCCGCCACCGATGCCGGCGACGTCGCCTGCGAGGTCCGGGAACTCGGTGGCCGTGCCCCACCCGATGATGACCGGCCGGTCCGTGCCGATCGGGACGAACTGCGCGGTGAAGGGACGCCTGTCCGTGCTTCCGTCGTCTTCGAAGACCAGCCCCGT
>NZ_JANPEO010000195.1:0-2410 GCF_031422975.1 Nocardioides sp.
TGGTGATCGGCGACGAGCAGTCGGCTGCCGACCTGGCCCCGCCCGGGGCCACGTTCACGACCATGGCAGGAGCCACCGACATCGGTCGCGGCTGGAGGTCGGTCCTGTGGATGACCGCCGATCGCGCCTCGCTGAGGCAACGGGCAGCCGCGCTGCCCAGGCTGGGTCAGGTCCGGGTCGTTGCCGTCTGGCTGACCGAGGCGACGGTGCCACTGGTGGTGCGGCCGCGCCCCGAGTGGCCGGTGCTCACCAGCCTGATGGCGCGGGAGGCGGGCCGGGGTGTGTTGACCGTGCTGCGGTTTGCCGGCCCGGTCGCGGCGCACCAGGTCCTGATCGAGTGCGCCCGTCAGGCCGCCGACGGTGATCGGGGGCACGGCGGACTGGTCGTGGGCTATGCGGGTCGTGAGGCGGCGGCCGGGCTCGACGCACGAGCGAACTTCTTCGACCGGGGTGCCGACGCGGGCGATCCGGAGCGGGACGTGCCACCGGACGTGGTGGTCTCCTCGACCACCGACGGGCAGCCTGAGGTGCACCACGTCACCGAGCGGGCGCCCCTGGTCGTCACCGACCCCGGCCTGGCGCCGGTGGACGAGCAGGTCGTCAACCCGCGCGGCTGGCGCAAGGACTTCGACGTCGCCGTCCGCGATCTTGCCGAAGGGCAGCCGCTCACCGAGCGGGCGGTCGCGGACCTCCGCGGAGTGCAGGGTCTGCGGGTCGACCTCGCCACGGCCGACCCGCGCACCGTGGCCGGCCTGGCCATGGCCGGCGTCCCTTTGCTCGCCACCGGCACCCACCCGCAGCTGAGCGACGCCCTCACGCGAGCACTGGCGCGACCGGTCGACCTCGACGACCCGCTCGCCCGCGAACAGCACAGCGTCACCACCAGGCGCGCGGCGCTCGACACGCACTCGACCCTCGCCTGGCGGCGCGACCTGGCCGCGCGAGCCGGTGTCAGGTTCGTCGCGCAGCCCAAGGTGAGCGTCCTGCTGGCCACCATGCGCCCACACCAGCTCGAGTTCGCCATGCGGCAGCTGGCCCGCCAACAGGGCGTAGAGCTCCAGGTCGTCCTCGGCACGCACGGCTGGACCGTCGCCGAGGACGAGGTCCGGGCCCTTCTCGGCGGGCACGACGTGGTGGTCCGCTCGCACGACAAGGACGTGTTCTTCGGTGACGTCCTCGACGATGCGGCGAGCGTGGCCGACGGCGACGTGCTGCTGAAGGTCGACGACGACGACTGGTACTCCCCGCACGCGATCCACGACCTGCTCCTGGCCCGCCGCTACACCGGTGCCGAGGTGGTCGGCATGCCCAGCGAGTTCGTCTTCCTGGAGGAGCTGGGCGTCACGGCCCGCCGCAACCACCCGACCGAGATCCACAACCGTTTCGTGGCCGGCGGCACGCTCATGATCGACCGGGAGGTGTTGCGCAGCGTGGGCGGGTTCCGGCGCGTACGCCGCTTCGTCGATGCTCAGCTGTTGAACGCGGTCGAGGCCAGTGGGGGTCGGATCTACCGCACCCACGGCCTCGGCTACGTGCTGCGGCGTACCGCCTCCGGTCACACCTGGCAGTCGGATCCCGAGTCCTTCCGTCGCCCGGAGATCCTCGAGCGCGAGTGGCCCGGCTTCCATGTCCCCGACGAGTTCGTGCTCGACGAGGGGGACCTCCCGTGACCCAGCCGCTGATCCGCCGCAACGAGTGGCGGGCGCTTCCCGAGAAGGACCTCGGCGCGTGGACCCCGACCCGGAGCGTCAGCGTCGTCATCCCCACGTGGAGCGCCGACGCGACCCTGCCCGTGGTGCTGGCGAGCCTGGCCGCGCAGACCTACCCGGCCCACCTCCTCGAGGTCGTCGTGGTCGACGACGGCAACCCGACCGCCGTGACACTGCCGGAGGTCCGCCCCGAGAACACCAAGGTCGTCCGGGTCACCGAGGGCTGGGGTCGGGCCAACGCGTGCCACACCGGGGCGCTCGCCAGCGACGGCGACGTGATCCAGTGGCTCGACGCCGACATGCTCGCCTTCCGCGAGCACCTCGAGGCCCAGCTGCGGTGGCACCACGAGATCGACTACGCCGTCGTGCTCGGCACCAAGCGGTTCGTCGATCCCGCGCCCCTGGCGGGGAGGTCGACGGCCGAGATCCTCGAGGCCGTGGGCAGCGGCGAGATCGCGCACACCTGGGACTGGGACGCCGAGGAGACCCACAAGTGGGTCGAGGGGATGTGGCGGCGTACGGACGACCTCACGCTGGCCGGACCCCGCGCCTTCCGCGCCCATGTGGGCGCGACCGGGTCGCTGACGCGCGAGCTCTACCTCGCGTCCGGCGGTATGGCGACGAGCCTGCGTCTCGGCGAGGACATGGAGCTCGGGCACCGGCTGGCCGAGGCCGGGGGAGTGCTCATTCCCGAGCACACG
>NZ_JANPEO010000196.1:0-6952 GCF_031422975.1 Nocardioides sp.
GGCTCGGTGAAGGCTTCGGGCGTGCCCTGCGGCACGGGGACGCCCAGGCCGTCGCGCAGGCGGGCGATGTCCTCGATCGTGGTCCAGCGTTCCTCGCCGGCGATGCGTACGGCGACCACGCGGCGTGCGTCGGCCAGGCCGGTCAGCCAGCTGTGCACCTCGGTCGCGCCCTGGTCCGTCACGCGGGCACGGACCTCCTCGAGCGTCAACGGCCCGAGGAGGCGCAGCAGGTCGGTGACCGCCTCGGCGGTGCGTGCGCGTCGGTCCGGGGCCAGCCACTGGAGCTCGGCCTCGACCTCGGCCAGCACCTCGGGGTCGAGCAGCTCGCGCAGCTCGGCGCGGCCGAGCAGCTCCGCCAGCAGTCCCTGGTCGAGGCTGAGTGCCGCGGCTCGGCGCTCGGCGATCGGGGAGTCGCCCTCGTAGACGAACTGGGCGACGTACCCGAACAGCAGGCTGCGGGCGTAGGGGCTCGGCGTCTGGGTGGAGACGTCGACGACGGTCACCTCGCGGCGGTCGATCCGGCGCAGGAGCGCGGTGAGTGCGGGCAGGTCGTAGACGTCCTGGAGGCACTCGCGGATCGCTTCGAGGACGATCGGGAAGCTGGGGTACTTCGAGGCGACCTCGAGCAGCTGGGCGCTGCGCTGGCGCTGCTGCCACAGCGGGCTGCGGCGGCCCGGGTCGCGGCGGGGGAGCAGAAGGGCACGTGCGGCGCACTCGCGGAAGCGACTGGCGAACAGGGCCGAGCCGCCGACCTCCTGGGTCACGAGCTGCTCGATCTCGTCGGGTTCGAACACGATCAGGTCGCCCAGCGGCGGCTCCTGGTCGGTGTCGGGGATGCGGATGACGATGCCGTCGTCGGAGGCCATCGCCTGGCCATCGACGTCGTATCGCTCACGCAGCCGGGCGTTGATGGCGAGCGCCCACGGCGCGTGCAGCGGGGTGCCGTAGGGCGAGTGGACGACCAGTCGCCAGTCGCCGAGCTCGTCGCGGAAGCGCTCCACCACGATCTGGGTGTCGCTCGGCACGACGGTGGTGGCGTCGCGCTGCTCGGTGACGTAGGTGACGAGGTTGGCAGCGGCATAGGCATCGAGTCCTGCTTCGGCCACGCTCGCGCGGGCGTTGGCCTCGCTCTGGGTCGCGAGACCGCGGGTGAATGCGCCGATGGCGGCACCGAGCTCGGCGGGACGGCCCAAGGTGTCGCCCTTCCAGAACGGCAGTCGGCCGGGGATGCCGGGCGCGGGCGTGACGAGCACGCGGTCATGGGTGATGTCCTCGATCCGCCAGCTGGTCGCGCCGAGCGCGAAGATGTCGCCGACGCGCGACTCGTAGACCATCTCCTCGTCGAGCTCGCCCACGCGGCTCTGCTTCTCACCGACGAGGAAGACCCCGAACAGCCCACGGTCGGGGATCGTGCCGCCACTGGTGACGGCGAGTCGCTGCGCTCCCGGCCGGCCCGAGATGGTGCCGTTGACGCGGTCCCACACGATGCGCGGGCGCAGCTCGGCGAAGTCCTCGCTCGGGTAGCGGCCACTGAGCAGGTCGAGGGTCGCGTCGAAGGCGGAGCGGGGGAGAGCGGAGTACGACGCAGCGCGCCGTGTCAGGTCGAAGAACTCCTCGACCGACCAGTCCTCCATGGCGGTCGCGGCCACGACCTGCTGGGCCAGGACGTCGAGCGGGTTGGTGGGCACGTTGAGCTTCTCGATCGCGCCCTCCCGCATGCGTTGGACCGAGACGGCGGTCTGCGCGAGGTCGCCCCGGTGCTTGGGGAACAGCACGCCCCGGCTGACCTGGCCGACCTGGTGCCCGGCCCGGCCGACACGCTGCAGCGCACTGGCCACGCTCGGCGGCGACTCGATCTGGATGACCAGGTCGACGGCGCCCATGTCGATGCCGAGCTCGAGGCTGCTGGTTGCGACCACGGCGGGGAGTCGCCCACGCTTGAGGTCGTCCTCGATGATCGCGCGCTGCTCCTTGGAGACCGAGCCGTGGTGCGCCTTGGCGATGATCGTCTCGGCGCCCGAGGTGGCGCCGGACTGGGCCATGATCTGCGCCGGCGGGTGGGAGGCTTCAGGAACCAGGGAAACGAGGCCCGCCCGCTGGGTCGCGATCTCGTTGAGCCTCGCCGTCAGCCGCTCGGCCAGTCGCCGGGAGTTGGCGAACACGATGGTCGAGTGATGCTGCTCGATGAGGTCGACGACGTGTTCCTCCACGTGCGGCCAGATGCTGGTGGCGCGTCCGGGGTCGCCCGACTCCTCGTCGTACTCCCCGGGCATCGTCATGTCCTCGACGGGCACGACCACCGTGAGGTCCCACTCCTTGGTGGACGGGGGCGCGACGATCTCGACGGGCGCCGTGCCGCCGAGGAAGCGAGCGACCTCCTCGAGCGGTCGCACGGTGGCGCTGAGTCCGATCCGCTGGGCCGGCCGCTCCAGCAGTGCGTCGAGACGCTCCAGGGTGAGTGCGAGGTGGGCGCCGCGCTTGGTGCCGGCGACGGCGTGCACCTCGTCGATGATCACGGTCTCGATGCCGCGCAGCGTCTCGCGCGCCTGGCTGGTGAGGATCAGGAACAGTGACTCCGGGGTGGTGATCAAGATGTCCGGCGGCCGGGTCGAGAGCCGTCGGCGGTCGGCCGGGCTGGTGTCGCCGGAACGGAGACCCACCGTGACCTCGGGCAAGGGCGTCTGCAGCCGATCGGCCGTGTGCCGGATGCCGGTCAGGGGCGCGCGCAGGTTGCGCTCGACGTCGACGGCCAGCGCCTTGAGCGGGCTGACATAGAGCACCCGCGTGCGCTTGGTCTTCTCCTCGGGCGGCCCCGCGGTGAGCAGCTTGTCGATGGCGAAGAGGAAGGCGCTGAGCGTCTTGCCGCTGCCTGTCGGCGCGACGACCAGCGCGTGCCTGCCGTGGGCGATCGCGTCCCAGGCCCCCGCCTGCGCCGGCGTCGGGGCCGCGAAGGCAGCCTCGAACCACGTGCGCGTGGGGGCGCTGAAATGGTCGAGGGCGTTCATGGGCCCAAGTCTGGCCTACGCCACCGACAACGGCCCCGATGCGCCCTCCGCGCAGGGGTTGTGCCGTTGGCGTGGCTGCCTACTATCGACGGCATGCCTACCAAGACCTCACCCGCCCAGACCTTCCACGTGCCCGGCCTCTCCGCCAAGGAGAGCACCACCGTGGTCACCTCACTGCAGGATCGGCTCTTCGCCTACACCGATCTCCACCTCGTGCTCAAGCACGTGCACTGGAATGTCGTCGGCCCCAACTTCATCGGTGTGCACGAGATGCTCGACCCGCAGGTGGATGTGGTCCGAGGCTACGCAGACGCGGTCGCCGAGCGGATCGCGACGATGGGCGGCACCCCGATCGGCACGCCCGGCGCCCTCGTCGACGCGCGCTCGTGGGACGACTACGAGCTCGGCAAGGACACCGCCCAGGCGCACCTCGGCGCCCTCGACCTCGTCTACACCGGCGTGATCGAGGACAACCGCAGGGCGATCGACGTCGTCGGCGAGATCGACCCGGTGACCGAGGACCTGCTCATCGGCCAGACCGGTGAGCTCGAGCAGTTCCACTGGTTCGTGCGCGCACACCTCGAGAACTCCGCCGGCCAGCTCGCCACCGAGGGAGCCAGCACCGAGACCGAGGCCGCGGATGCCGCTCGAGAGCCGCAGCGACGCACCCGGCAACCGCGCAAGAAGGCCTGAGCGCGTCGAGGCTGTTGCGTTGACCGTCTCTCTACGCTGAGCGCATGACGGACCCGGGGGACCAGGAGTTCAGGACGTCGCTCGCGCGACTCGTCAAGCAGTTGCTCAAGGAGGATGAATCGCCCAAGCGTGGGACGCCGTTGCTGCCCATTCTCGACGAACACCTCGGTTCGCCTGCCGATGAGATGCCAGTCGTGTTCGAGCGGATCGACGTCCACCGCTGGGCCGACGTCGACATCGCCCTGGAGGCCATCGTGGCCCGCGACCCCCACGCCCGGCTGGTGGGCGTCGGCGGCGGCGACCGGCACCACATGTCGCTGAGCGACCTGATGGCCAACGCCGAGTGGGGCCGGTTCCGGCAGGGCCAGGTGGATCGCCTCAGCGTCGCCATCGGGCCGGACTCCGAACGCGCGACGATCGCGTTCGGTCTGCACTTGTTCAGGTATGGCGACGAGCCGGTACTCGTCCTCCAGCGGGGTCACAACCCGCAGCACGGAGGGGAGGCGCGCGTCGAGGTCGTCACCAGCAAGCCCGAGGTCGCGTCACGGCTGCTGGCCGAGTTGCGTGAGCTCTCGCTCGAGAAGAGCGTGCTGCGCGGACAGGTGATCAGCTTCAGCGGGAACCCCTACGAGCACTCGATGAGCGGCATCACGTTCTCCCGTCGGCCCGACCTGACGGCCGATCGCGTGATCCTGCCGGCGGGCACGCTCGAGCAGGTGCGCTCACACGTCGTGGGGCTGGCCGAGCATCGTGAACAGTTGCGCGCCATGGGTCAGCACCTCAAGCGAGGCATCCTGCTCTACGGCCCTCCCGGCACCGGCAAGACCCACACCGTGCGGCACCTGATCGGCGCCGTGCCAGAGACGACCGTCATTCTGCTGTCGGGCACCAACCTCGTGCACGTCGGCAGCGCAGCACAGATCGCGCGCGCCCACCAGCCGGCGATCGTCGTGCTGGAGGACTGCGACCTGATCGCGGAGGATCGCGACCACGGCCAGTTGGGTGGCGGTGCGTCTCCGCTGCTCTTCACCCTGCTCGATGCGATGGACGGTCTCGACCAGGACGCCGACGTCGTGTTCCTGTTGACGACCAACCGCGTGGAAGCGCTCGAGCATGCCCTCGCGCAGCGACCGGGCCGGGTGGACCTGGCGGTCGAGATCCCGTTGCCCGATGCGGGTGCCAGACGGGCGCTGATCGGTCTGTACGCGGCCGAGGTGGGCTTCGGTGAGGACGCCATCACGGCTGCGGCCGACGAGGCCGAGGGGACCACCGCTTCCTATGCCAAGGAGTTGGTACGCCGCGCGGTGCTCCACGCAGCCATGGCTGGCCACCAGCCAACGGGTGACGACCTCGTCGCCGCCAGTCAGGAACTACGGGCGGACAGCGCCGTACTCACCCGGGCGCTGCTCGGCTCGCAGTGAGCACCCCTGGCTGATCGGCAGTCAGGCGCACGCTCAGGCCCGCGGCTGGTAGCGCGAACTGCCGAGACCCCGGGTTTGGGCGGGACCGACGAGAGGGGCGCGGACAGGTCAGTCAATGACCGCGTCCAGCTCGACCTCGACCAGCCACCGGTCGTCGAGCAGGGCCGCGACGACCACCATCGTGGAGGCCGGTAGGACCGCGCCGAAGACCTCGCCGTGGACCGCGCCGACTGCATTCGCGTGCGCGCCGTCCACGAGGTACTGCCGGGTGCGGATGACGTCCTCGCGGGTGCCGCCAAGATGGACCAGCGCCTCCAGGGCGATCTCCCAGCACCGACGTGCCTGAGTGGCTGGGTCGGGGTCCACGTGGCCGTCGGGCCACACGGGTGCCGTACCGCTCACGGCAATGGTGTGACCGAGACGGACGCCGCGCCGGAACCCGATCGCCTCCTCGTACGGCGACTGGGAACCGACGTCTGTTCTGTCCATGTCCTGAGGGTAATCCGCGCGCGAACCCACCGACGCCAGGCGCGTCGGTCACCGCGACCTGGCGGCGATGACGACGGCCTGCGGGTCCTTCTCGTCCGGCAGCGCCCGGCGTCCCAGGTGCGCCACCGGGTCGAACCCGGCGGTGGCAAGCACGTCGGTCACCTGGCCGAGGCTTCGGTGAAAGCGCATGAGTGAGACGTCGTGTCCCAGCGCGCGATAGCCGGTGGCGACGTCGCGGGATCCGCTGCCGACCTGGAACGCCAGCAGGACGAGGCCGGCCGGACGGACCACGCG
This sequence comes from Nocardioides sp., assembly GCF_031422975.1. Taxonomy (GTDB): domain Bacteria; phylum Actinomycetota; class Actinomycetes; order Propionibacteriales; family Nocardioidaceae; genus Nocardioides. Next base: position 5,903 of record NZ_JANPEO010000196.1, read on the forward strand.
TGCCGCCTCGGCCGCGATGCGGGGTAGGAGCTCATCGGGGGAGTGGATCACGGAGTACCAGTACAGCGCTGCGTCGATCGACGCGTCGGCGTACGGCAGATCGACGATCGAGCCGACGGCGAACGGAAGGTCCGGGTGGTCGCGTCGCGCCATCGCCACCATGCCCGGCGAGACGTCGAGGCCGACCACGTTGCAGCCGCGGTCGGCGAGGTAGCGGCTCATCCGGCCGGTCCCGCAGCCGGCGTCGAGCACAGTCGCAGTGCACCCGAGCCGGCCGATGAAATGGTCGATCATCGCCAGGTCGAGCGGGTCCTCCGGCTCGGTGGTGGGGAAGCGCGCGGCGTAGTCGACTGCCACGGCGTCGTAGGTCGAGACCACCTGTGTGAAGTCCCCGATCTCCATGCCGCGAGTGTGGCAGCAGGTATCGGATCGGCGAGTGTCGGTCCGGTGACCTAGGGTCGACGACTGTGAGTGAATCGATGATCCTGGCGCGGGGGCTGCGCAAGTCGTTCGGTGACTTCGAGGCTGTGAAGGGGATCGACGTCGACGTACGCCGCGGCGAGGCCTTCGGCTTCCTCGGGCCCAACGGGGCGGGCAAGTCGAGCACGATGCGGATGATCGCCAGCGTCAGCCCGATCAGCGGCGGCACGCTCGAGATCCTCGGGATGGATCCGGCCAAGGACGGGCCGGCGATCCGCGGGCGGCTCGGGGTCTGCCCGCAGGAGGACACGCTCGACAATGAGCTCAACGTGCGCGACAACCTCTACATCTACGGCCGCTACTTCGGGATCCCCAAGGGCGAGGTCAACAGCCGGGTCGACGAGCTGCTCGAGTTCGTGTCGCTGACCGAGAAGGCCAGGTCCAAGGTGGAGGACCTGTCGGGCGGTATGAAGAGGCGCCTCACGATCGCCCGCAGCCTCGTCAACAAGCCCGAGCTGCTGCTGCTCGACGAGCCGACCACCGGCCTCGACCCGCAGGCACGGCACGTGTTGTGGGACCAGCTGTTCCGGCTCAAGCAGGCGGGCGTCACGCTGGTCATCACCACGCACT
>NZ_JANPEO010000197.1:0-1938 GCF_031422975.1 Nocardioides sp.
CGAGCGGGCGGACGAAGCCGACGACGAGGCACCGGTTTCGTGAGGGGCGAGCGGGGCCTGTAGAGTTTCGGCCGCACCACACGGGCGATTGGCGCAGTGGTAGCGCGCTTCGTTCACACCGAAGAGGTCACTGGTTCGAACCCAGTATCGCCCACCGAGCACTAAACCGCCTCTGACGCGAAGATTCACCCCGAGTGGGTGGGGCTTCGCGTCAGGGCTTTTCAGGACACGTTGTCGAGGGTCACGCGGTAGCCCATGGCTTCGAGTTGGTGGATCGCTCGGTTCTTCGTGCGGCCGGGGTTGAGTCGGTTGAAGTAGTCGCCTCCGGGGTCGTCGTAAAGGGTTCCGGTCGTGCCCATGTGCCAGATCGCGATGAGCATGGAGTGCTGGATCGCGACGTTGGCCTTCTTCGGCCCCCGGCGGCTCGCGATGCGTCGATAGCGCGCGCCGTAGTAGGTGCGCGGGTTCTGCGCGCAGGCCATCGCCGCCGCGCCCAGAGCACCCTGTAGGTAGGGATTGCCCGGTCGGGTCTTGCTTGATTTCACCTTCCCGGCGGACTCATGGTTGCCGGGCGTCGTGCCGGCCCAGGACGCGAGGTGCTTGGCGCTCGGGAACCGGGACATGTCCGCGCCGGTCTCGGCCACGACCACGTCGGCGGTGACGGTGGCGATGCCGGGGATCGTGCAGATCAGGTCGTGGAACCCTTGAAAGGGCTCCATCATCACCTCGATCCGCGCGGTGAGCTTGTCGATCGCGTCGGTGTGCCGGTCGATCAGGTCCAGATGGACTTGGGCCAAGAACGCGTGGTGCTCGTTGAACCGCCCGCTCAACGCCTCGGTCAACGCGGGAATCTTGTTGCGCAGCCGACGCTTGGCCAGGTCCGCGAGCGCTTCGGGGTCCCGGTCACCGGCGATCAGCGAATCGAGCATCAGTCGACCGGACACTCCGAGGATGTCGGACGCAACGGCCGACAACTTGATCCCGGAGTCCTCCAACAGTTTCTCCAGCCGCTGGGCCTCGCGAGCACGCTCACGGGTGATCGCGGTCCGCGCCCGAGTCAGGTCCCGCAACTGCCGGATCGGCTCAGGTGGCACGAACGACCCGCGCACGAGGCCGTGGGCGCCGAGCTGAGCAAGCCAGGTCGCGTCAGCGACATCAGTCTTGCGGCCCGGGACCGTCTTCACGTGGCGGGCGTTGACCAACATCACCTCGACGCCGGGCAGGTCCTCGAGCAGGTAGTAGAACGGTTTCCAGTAGTCCCCGGTCGCCTCCATCACCACGCACGTGACCTGCTCGGCGGCCAGGTGCTCACGCAGAGCCAGGATCTGGCCGGTCATGGAGCTCCAGGTCGTGACGGTCTCGACCGTCTTGCGGCGACCGGCCCCAGCGACTCGGACGCAGACCTTGGCGTCCTTCTTCGAGATATCCATCCCGGCACACCGGGCGTGAACGACTTCCATCACCACCACTTCCTTCCGCACGGACATCGGCTCGTCCGTCGCGGGGAGGGCAGGGAGAGTCGAAAGTCTGACGCACGGGCTCAACGGCACCAATCCACGGTTCCCGTGGAAGCCCTCCACCACCATGCTGACCTTCAGGCTCACAGGCACCACAGAGGCATCGGGGTCGACCACGACGAACCCACCCAGTCTGTGCCGCACGGACGCGACCAGCAACAGCAAACGGCGCCGAATCTTCGCTCACCATGGTGAGCCTCGAAGACGGCGCCGTACTGCTGACCTGCGAAAACAGCAGTTCAGAGGCGGTTCTGCTTTGGCCGCCGTGTCCACTACGTGTCCACCAGGCCGCGCTCAATGCCTCACCGTGGGCACTCGTTGGGTGGCTGCCTCGAGGTCCTCCACGCGTATCCGGAGGTTGCGCCGGCCGAACCGATAGGCCGGGATCTCGCCGGTGGTGATGCGTCGCCGGATGGTCTTG
>NZ_JANPEO010000198.1:0-2327 GCF_031422975.1 Nocardioides sp.
GAGAAGGCGGCCGCTGCGGCCGCCGTCGCCGAGACCGTCCCCGCGACGGTTGCCCCGGTCGCGAAGACCGAGGGCGGCAAGGCATCCGCTGCCAAGCCCGGTGCCTCCGTGCCGAAGCCTCCGGCAGCTCGCCCGGGCAACAACCCGTTCGCCAGCAACCAGGGCATGGGCAAGACCCCGAGCCCGCGTCCCGGTAACAACCCGTTCGCCAGCGCGCAGGGCATGGGTCAGCGCCCGCCCTCCACCTCTTCCCCCAGCAACATTCCTCGCCCCGCGGCCCCGCGCCCCGGTGCACCTCGTCCGGGTGGACCCGGCCAGGCTCCGCGCCCGACCGGCTTCGGCCAGCGCCCGGGTGCCTTCCAGCGTCCCGGTGGCGCTCCGGGTGGCGCCGGTGGCGCACGCCCCGGCTTCCAGCGACCTGGTGGCGCTCCAGCCGGAGCCCCCGGCTTCGGCCCGCCGCGTCCTGCCGGTGGTGGCGGCGCAGGTGGTCGCGGTCGCGGCCCCGGCGGCGGAACCGCTGGTGCGTTCGGCCGCGGTGGCGGCAAGAACAAGGCCCGCAAGTCCAAGCGTACGAAGAGAGCAGAGTTCGAGCTGCGCGAGGCTCCGTCGCTGGGTGGCGTGAGCGTACCCCGCGGCGATGGCGGAACCGTGGTGCGTCTGCGCCGCGGTGCCTCCATCACGGACTTCGCCGACAAGATCGACGCGAGCCCCGGAAACCTGGTCACCGTACTGTTCCACCTCGGTGAAATGGCCACGGCAACCGAGTCCCTCGACGAGGCCACGTTCGACGTGCTCGGCTCCGAGCTCGGCTACAAGATCCAGATGGTCTCGCCCGACGACGAGGACCGCGAGCTTCTGCTCGGCTTCGACATCGACATCGACCAGGAGCTGGAAGACGAGACCGACGACGAGCTCGTCGCCCGTCCCCCCGTCGTCACGGTCATGGGTCACGTCGACCACGGTAAGACCGCGCTGCTCGACGCCATCCGTAACGCCAAGGTGGCCGCGGGTGAAGCCGGCGGAATCACGCAGCACATCGGTGCCTACCAGGTCATCACCGAGCACGAGGGCATCGAACGCGCCATCACCTTCATCGACACACCGGGCCACGAGGCGTTCACCGCCATGCGTGCCCGTGGTGCGCAGGTCACCGACATCGCGATCCTCGTGGTCGCGGCGGACGACGGCATCATGCCCCAGACGATTGAAGCGCTCAACCACGCCCAGGCCGCCAACGTGCCGATCGTGGTCGCAGTGAACAAGATCGACAAGCCCGGCGCGAACCCGCAGAAGGTGCGCCAGCAGCTCACCGAGTTCGGCCTCGTCGCCGAAGAATACGGTGGAGACGTCATGTTCGTCGACGTGTCGGCGAAGCAGGGCACCGGCATCCAGGAAATCCTGAACGCCGTACTGCTCACCGCGGACGCCGGTCTCGACATGCGGGCCAACCCGGACAAGGACGCTCGCGGTGTTGCCATCGAGGCTCGCCTCGACAAGGGTCGCGGCGCCGTGGCAACCGTGCTCATCCAGTCGGGAACCCTGCACGTCGGGGACTCCATCGTGGCGGGAACGGCCTACGGCCGTGTTCGTGCGATGGCCGACGAGAACGGCGTGCCCGTGCTCGCCGCCACCCCGTCCCGGGCGGTCCAGGTTCAGGGTCTCTCCAGTGTTCCCCGCGCCGGCGACACCTTCCTGGTCATCCAGGAAGACCGCACGGCACGTCAGATCGCCGAGAAGCGCGAAGCCGCCGAGCGCAACGCCCTGCTGGCCAAGGCCCGCAAGCGGATCAGCCTCGAGGACTTCACCCGTGCACTCGAAGAGGGCAAGGTCGAGTCTCTCAACCTCATCATCAAGGGTGACGTGTCCGGTGCCGTTGAGGCACTGGAAGAGTCGCTCCTCAAGATCGAGGTCGACGATTCGGTGCAGCTGCGCATCATCCACCGCGGTGTCGGTGCGGTCACGGAGAGCGACGTCAACCTCGCCACCGTCGACAACGCCATCATCATCGGGTTCAACGTTCGCCCCGACACTAAGGCGCGCGAACGCGCTGCCCGTGAAGGCGTCGACGTGCGCTTCTACTCCGTCATCTACAACGCACTCGAGGACATCGAGAACTCCCTCAAGGGAATGCTCAAGCCCGAGTTCGAAGAGGTGCAGAGTGGTGTCGCCGAGATCCGCGAGGTGTTCAGCTCGTCCAAGTTCGGAAACGTCGCCGGTGTCATCGTTCGCTCGGGTGTCATCACGAGGAACGCCAAGGCGCGGGTCATCCGCAACGGCATCGTCGTGGGAGACAACCTGGGCATCGAGTCGCTGCGCCGGTTCAAGGA
>NZ_JANPEO010000199.1:0-10762 GCF_031422975.1 Nocardioides sp.
ACCGACCCGGGCACGGCCTTCGGCCACATCGTCACCCAGACCAGCCCCGCCGTGGACGCGATCATCTCCGGCCACACGCACCTGTCCTACAACCACAAGGTCGAGGTCCCGGCGTGGGTGAGCGAAGGCCGGGCCGTCACCCGCCGGCCGGTCGTCTCGGCGGGCCAGTACGGCTCCTACCTCAACCAGCTCGAGTTCGAGTTCGCGCAGGGCACCGACAACCTGGTCAACATCCGCCAGCACGTGCTCGCCATGAAGGAGTACGACGCCGACCCCGCCACCAAGGCGATCGTCGACGACGCCGTCGCCTTCGCGGCGGTCGCAGGGTCGGCCGCGCTGGGCGAGGTCGAGGGTCAGTTCCTCCGCGCGCAGCGCAACGACCCGGCCACGGGCACCACCGTGGAGAACCGTGGCGGCGAGTCGACGCTCGGCAACCTGGTCGCCGAGATCCAGCGCTGGCGGACCGGCGCCGACCTCGGTGTGATGAACCCCGGTGGCCTGCGTGCCGACCTCGACGCCAACAACGACGGCACCGTCACCTACCGCGAGGCAGCCGACGTCCAGCCGTTCGCCAACACCTTGAAGACGGTCGAGCTCACGGGTGCGCAGATCAAGACCCTGCTCGAGCAGCAGTGGCAGCGCGACCCGGAGGGCAACACTCCCTCGCGGCCGTTCCTGCGGTTGGGCACGTCCAGGGGCTTCTCCTTCACCGAGGACGCATCCCGCCCCGAGGGCGACCGGATCACCGGGATGTGGCTCAGTGGCGTGCAGATCGACCCGGCCGCGACCTACACCGTGTCCGCGACCAACTTCCTGGTCTCCGGTGGTGACAACTTCCGAGCCCTGACCCAGGGCGCCAACGCGCAGGACACGGGCTTCACCGACCTGCAGGCGACGGTCGACTACCTGGCGGCCAAGGCCCCGGTGGGTGGCACTCCGCTGCCGGTCGACTTCGGCCAGCACGGTGTCGCCGCCTCGGTACCGGCCGGCCCGTTCGCCCCCGGCGACACGGTCACGATCCCGCTCAGCTCGCTGTCGATGACGGGACCGGGTGACCCGGCCGAGACCTCGGTGACGGTGTCCTTCGCCGGTGTCGCCCTCGACACCCGGACGGTGACCACCACCTTGCCGACCCAGCCGTACGACACCGCGGGCACGGCCTCCGTCTCCTTCCCGATGCCGGTCTCGCGTGCGGGCACGGCGTGGTTCAGGCTGACGGGTGCCTCGGGGACCCTCGCGTGGCTGCCGGTCCAGTCGGTCGACGGCCGCGCCGACTCCACCGTCTCGGCGCCGGCGGTCTCGGTCGCCTACGACCAGCCCGGCTCGGTCGTCGCCATCCTCACTCCGACCGGTGCGACCGGCTCGGTGACGGTGGCGGAGGGTCCGACCACGCTCGGCACGGTGGCACTCGCCACGGCCGGCGGGGCCACCACCGCGACGTACGACGTCATCGCCAGGAGCCTGTCCGTCGGCGACCACACGCTGACGCTCACCTACAGCGGTGACGATGCGAACAAGCCCTCGTCGACCACGGTGTCGGTGACGGTCACGAAGGTGGACTCGGTGGTGACGGCGCCGGATGTGTCGGTGGCGTTCGATCGGGCTGGTTCGGTGGTTGCGACGGTGACGCCGACGGGTGCGACGGGTGTTGTCGAGCTGTACGACGCGGCGACGAAGCTGGGCGAGGCCAGCCTGGCCACCGAGGCCGGTGCGACGAGGGCGAGCATCACGGTTCCGGCGGGTTCGCTGGCCGTCGGTTCGCACGTCCTGACGTTGAGGTACCTCGGTGACGGCGCGACCACGTCGGCGCAGGGCGCGGTGTCGGTGACGGTCACGAAGGTCTCCACCGTGGTGACCGGGTCCTCCGCTCCGATCCAGTGGAGCAAGGGCGGCAACGTCGCCGTACGCGTCACTCCCACCAGCGCGACCGGCACGGTCGAGCTCTTCCACGGCAGCACCCGGCTCGGTGTCGCCACCCTCTCGGGTGGCACGGCGAGCATTGCCGTGGCTGCGAAGGCGCTGCCGGTCGGCACTCACACCCTGGTGGTGCGCTACCTCGGCAACGCGACCCACGCAGCGGCGCAGGGCACCCTCAGCGTCTCCGTGGTGCCCGGCAAGACGAAGCCGTAGGTCGCCTCCTCCGGCGAATCAGGCCGGAGGGCCCGGCGCCACTAGACTCGACGGGTGACACAGCAGCCCGAGAGCCGGTTGAGGCTCCATGACACCGCGACCCGCGAGGTGCGCGACTTCGTCCCCCTCGAGGCGGGCAAGGTGGGCATCTACGTCTGCGGACTCACAGTGCAGTCAGAGCCGCACGTCGGGCACGTGCGCTCGGCCGTCAACTTCGATGTGCTGCGCCGCTGGTTGATGGCCACCGGGTACGACGTCCACTTCATCCGCAACGTCACCGACATCGACGACAAGATCCTCGCGAAGGCCGCCGAGCAGGGCCGGCCCTGGTACAACCTGGCCTACGCGATGCACGCCGAGCTGACCACGGCGCTGGCCTCGATCAACGTGTTGCCGCCGACCTACGAGCCCGGCGCGACCGGCACCATCCCGGAGATGCTCGAGCTGATCTCGATCCTGATCGAGCGCGGTCACGCCTACCCGGCCGAGGACGGCTCCGGCGACGTCTACTTCGACGTGCGCTCGTGGCCCCACTACGGCGAGCTGACGCGCCAGGGCCTCGACGACATGGAGCCCGCGACCGACGCCGACCCCCGTGGGAAGCGCGATCCGCGCGACTTCGCGCTGTGGAAGGGCTACAAGCCCTCCGAGCCCGAGTCGGCGGCCTGGCCGTCCCCGTGGGGTCCGGGACGACCCGGCTGGCACATCGAGTGCTCCGCCATGGCGTCGAAGTACCTCGGCCCCGCCTTCGACATCCACGGTGGCGGCGTCGACCTGCGCTTCCCGCACCACGAGAACGAGCAGGCCCAGTCGCGTGCGGCCGGTCTGCCGTTCGCGTCCTACTGGCTGCACAACGCCTGGATCACCACGGCCGGCGAGAAGATGAGCAAGTCGCTCGGGAACTCGCTTCTCGTGCCCGAGGTGCTCAAGCGCGTGCGCGGCATCGAGCTTCGGTTCTACATGGTCTCCGCGCACTACCGCTCGCACGTCGAGTTCTCGTTCGAGGCGCTCGACGAGGCCGCCGTGGGCTTCGGCCGGATCGAGGCGTTCCTCGAGCGGGCGGCATCGGCCCTCGGCGACGCCGTCCCTGCCGGCGGGATGCTGTGCGCCGACTTCATGGCCGCGATGGACGACGACCTCGGCACCCCGGCGGCGGTCGCGGCCATCCACGAGGTCGTTCGTGAGGGCAACAAGCTGCTGGCCGACGGCGGCAACGCCGCCGCGCTGCGCGGCAACGCCGCGTCGGTGCGTGCCATGCTCGCCGTGCTGGGCCTCGACCCTGCCGACCCTGCCTGGGCGAGCGCGAGCGGCGCCGACGAGGAGAAGCTGCGCGGCGCGGTCGACGTACTCATCACCGCACTGCTCGAGGACCGCGCCACCGCGCGCGCCGACAAGGACTGGGCCCGGGCGGACGCGATTCGCGACCGCATCAAGGCGGCCGGCATCGAGATCGAAGACACGCCCTCCGGGCCGAAGTGGAGCATTTAATGCCAGGGAACTCCCAGCGCAAGGGCGCCATCAAGAAGAGCGGCAAGGGTGCGACCGTCGGCTCCGGAGGACGCGTTCGGCGCGGCCTCGAGGGCAAGGGCCCCACGCCCGCCGCCAAGGACCGGCCCTATCACAAGGCCCACAAGGACGCGAAGCGCTCCGATCGCACCGAGACGACCCGCCCCAAGCGCCGCTCGGCGAAGTCGACCGAAGCCGAATGGGTCGCGGGTCGCAACTCCGTCGTCGAGGTGCTGTCGGCCGGCATCCCGGTGACGGGCGTGTACGTCGCCGAGGGTGCCGAGCGCGACGGTCGACTGCGCGATGCTTTCAAGATGGCGGCCGAGCACGGCTACCCGCTGCTCGAGGTCACGCGCTCCGAGCTCGACCGGATGACCGGTGGTGCCGTGCACCAGGGGCTCGCGGCCCGGCTGCCGTCCTACGAGTACGCGCACGCCGACGACCTGCTCGCTCGCGCGGCCGAGGCCGGGGAGAAGGCGCTGATCGTGGCGCTCGACTCGGTCACCGATCCTCGCAACCTGGGCGCCGTCGTGCGCTCGGCATCCGGGTTCGGTGCCCACGGCGTCGTCATCCCCGAGCGGCGTGCCGCTGGCATGACCGCCGCCGCGTGGAAGTCCAGCGCCGGCGCGGCCGCTCGCATCCCGATCGCCCAGACGGTCAACCTCGTGCGCCAGATCAAGGCCTACCAGGCCGCCGGCTGCATGGTCGTGGGTCTTGCGGCCGACGGCGACATCTCGCTGCCCGAGCTGGTGGCGGTCGGCGGGCTCGCCACGGGACCGCTGGTGATCGTGGTGGGCTCCGAGGGCAAGGGCCTGGGCCGACTCGTCGCCGAGACCTGCGACCAGCTCGTCTCGATCCCGATGCACAACCAGCTCGAGTCGCTCAACGCCGGAGTCGCAGCGTCGGTGACGCTGTATGCGATTGCGCAGGCACGGAGCTGACCTCGGGCGGGTCCTGACCGGGCTCGTCCTCACGGCGGTGTGCGTCACCGTCGGGTTCTCGGCGGGGTTGGCGTTCTTCCTCGGCGACAGCCGCACGGTGGTCGTGGTGAGCCACGACGCGGTGGTCACCCCGACCCTGGACGGGTACGTCGCCGTGCGGACGGGCCCGCTCCTGCCCGACCTCCGGCGAGCCACCGGCGGACCCATCGGCGTCGACCTGGTGCTCGGCAAGACCCAGAGCGACTCGGTCGAGGAACTCTTCGCGCGCTACGCCTTCATCGCCAGCGATCCGGACTCCCAGGTCGCCAAGGTGAGCGACGCCGTCCGGGACATGGCGATCTCCGCAGCACTGCGCGGCGTCGCGCTCGGACTCGTGCCGTTGGCGACGTGGTGGCTGCTCGGCCCGCACCGTCGGGGCCAGCTCTTCCGCGGAGTGCGGACCCGCAGAGGAGTCCTTGGTGGCGCACTCCTGCTCGCGGTGCCGTTGTTGCTGTGGCAGCCCTGGTCCTCCGAGGAGAACACCCAGGAGTCGCAAGGGGAGTGGGAGCCGCTCGCGACCTTCATGGCCGGGTTCCCGGTGCCGGAGGAGGCCGAGGGCATCGAGATCCGCAACAGCCCGACGACGGTGCAGACGCAGCGGCTGATCCAGAGCGCCGTCGACACCTACGAGCAGAGCAAGGACTTCTACGACCGGGCCGCAACCCAGGCGGCGACCCTCGAGCTGCGGGAGCCGGCGGCGGACGAGACCGTGGCCCTGGTCGTCAGTGACCGGCACGACAACATCGGCATGGACCGCGTCACCCGGTCCATCGGCGACCGTGCCGGCGCCACGGTCGTGCTCGATGCGGGCGACGACACCTCGACCGGCGAGCCGTGGGAGGCGTTCAGCCTGGACTCGTTGGACCGGGCCTTCGACGACCTCGACCGCTTCGCCGTCGCGGGCAACCACGACAACGGCCCGTTCGTCGCCGGCTACCTCGACGACCTCGGCTGGCAGATGCTCGACGCGACGGCGGTCGAGGCGCCGTGGGGCGGGCTGCTGCTCGGCGTCGACGACCCCCGCTCGAGCGGCCTCGGGAACTGGCGCGACGAGACCGGCCTGAGCTTCGAGGAGGTCGGCGACCGGCTGGCCGACGCAGCCTGCGAGGGCGACCGGATCTCGACCCTGCTGGTGCATGACGCCGACCTCGGGCGGGAGGCCCTCGCCCGCGGCTGCGTCGACCTCGTGGTCGGCGGCCACACGCACGTCCAGGCCGGCCCGGACCTGGTCGAGGGCGAGAGCGGCCGCACGGGCTACAGCTTCACCACCGGCACGACCGGCGGCGCGGCGTACGCCATCGCCGTCGGCAGCAAGCCGCGCCGCGATGCCGACGTCACGCTCGTCACCTATCGCGACGGCCGACCCGTCGGCACGCAGTGGGTGCGGTTGCGGACCGACGGGGTCTTCGTGGTCGGGTCCTACGTCCCGCTCGCGCTCGACCAGGGCGAGTAGCCCGGAGCTGGTCGCGGACGTGGAGCCGCCGTGCGTGATGGCCGAGTGGCCCTAGCGGCTGCCCTCGTCCTCGAGGGCCTCGTGGAAGCTGTCCATCAGGCCCAGCGAGGCCTCGTCGTCCGCGGTGATCAGCTCGTTGGGCTTGGTGGCGAGCACGTTGTCGATGTAGTCGCGGGCCGTGTCGAAGATCCCGACCTCCCGGCCGGATTGCTCGGAGAGGTACCAGCGGTGCACGAGGACCTCGTGGAAGACCTCCGCCGGCTCGAGCTTGCCGCGCGCGTCGGGAGGGATCATCGCCATGATCGGCTCGTAGATCTCGGTGAGCCACTTGTTGGCCACGAGGTGCCTGTCCTCGCGGCCCAGGTCGAAGTGTGCGGTGTAGGACGCCAGGTCGTTCAGCAACCGCCGGGCCTGGGCGTCCTCCACGGTCATGCCCGTGAGTGACTGGAGCTCGCGACGGTGGTGACCGAGCTCGACGACCTTCGGCTGGATGCGGACCTGGTCGCCGTCGAAGTCGGTGATGATGTCGAGCTCGTCGATGTCGAAGCCGAGGTCGTTGAGCCGCTCGATCCGGCTCTCGATGCGCCACATCTCGCTCGCGCTGAACTCCTCCTCGCCGGTGAGCTCGGCCCAGAGGGCGTCGTACTGCTCGCGCAGGCGGGTGATGATGGCGAAGCCGTCGATCTCGGTGCCGACCGCGCCGCTGGCCTGGAGGTCCATCAGCTCGGCGAAGATGTTCTCGCACCCGACGGTGATGTCGTGCTCGCGCATGCGCTCGCTGACGTGGTCGTGGAGCTCGCCGGTCTCGGCGTCGACGAGGTAGGCGGAGAATCCGCCGGCGCTGCGGCGGAACAGCACGTTGGACAGCGACACGTCGCCCCAGAAGAAGCCGGCGAGGTGCAGTCGCACCAGCAGCACGACGATCGCGTCGACCAGACTGGGCAGGTTGTCGGCGGTCATCCCGTGGGCGAAGAGGCTGCGATAGGGCAGCGAGAAGCGCAGGTGCTCGGTGACCAGCGCGGTGGGCAGCTCCTCGCCGGCCTGGTCGACGCGACCGGCGACGACGCCCTGCGGGACCACGGCCGGGAGACCGACTCGCTGGAGGTCTCGCAGCAGGCGGTACTCCCGGAACGCGATGGCCTCCTGCGTCTCCTTGACCGCGTAGGTCCGCTCCTTGAGGCGGACGATGCGCACGATGTGGCGCGAGAGCCCGCGCGGCAGCGGGACGACGTACTCGTCTGTCCACTCCTCGAGCAGGGTCGACCACGGCAGCGTGACGATCGCCGGGTCCGGCCGGCTCGCGACGATGCGCAAGGCCATGGCGGCAACCTACTCCCGCAGAGCGCTATGGTCGGCTCACAATCGATCCTGAGACTTCACTCACACGCCATCGAAGGTTTGCTGGCGTCCCTCATGACCGCCCCTACTCTCAGCGCGGCCCGCGCCCGTCGGGCCTCTCACATGTACGGAAGGCTCCTCTCATGAAGCATGAACGTGTTCTTGCGACGCTTGCCACTGCCGCCACCGTCCTGGCCCTGGCCTCCTGCGCCGCCCCCAAGGACGACTCGTCGTCGACCACCTCCGACGGGGGTGTCGTCGCCGCCGAAGCCACCAGTGCCGCCGACTTCGGCGGTCTCGACGCGCTCGTGAAGGCAGCCGAGGAGGAGGGCGAGCTCAACGTCATCGCGCTGCCCCCGGACTGGGCCAACTACGGCGAGGTCATCTCGGCCTTCGAGGACAAGTACGACATCGACATCAGCTCGGACCAGCCCGACGCCGCCTCGCAGGACGAGATCATCGCGGCCAACGACCTCCAGGGCACCGATCGCGCGCCCGACGTCTTCGACCTCGGACAGTCCGTCGCCCTGGCCAACACCGACCTGTTCGCGCCCTACCAGGTGGAGACCTGGGACGACATCCCCGACCAGTTCAAGGACGCCGACGGCACCTGGGTCAACGACTACGGCGGCTACATGTCGATCGGCTACGACTCGGCCAAGGTGCCCGACGTGACCTCGCTGCAGGATCTCCTCGGCCCCGAGTTCAAGGGCAAGGTCGCCCTCAACGGCGACCCGACCCAGGCCGGCGCCGCGTTCAGCGGCGTGATGATGGCGGCCATCGCCAACGGCGGGTCTCCCGACGACATCGCCCCCGGCGTGGACTTCTTCGCCGATCTCAAGCAGGCCGGCAACTTCCTCACCGTCGATCCTGACTCGACCACCATCGAGCAGGGCACCACCCCCGTCGTCATCGACTGGGACTACCTCGGGGCTGCCGCGGCCGTCAACGTCGACACGTGGAAGACCGTCGTCCCCTCCGAGGCCGTCGTGGCCGGCTACTACTACCAGGCCGTCAACGCCGACGCGCCGCACCCGGCCGCCGCCCGCCTGTGGCAGGAGTTCCTCTACAGCGACGAGGGCCAGAACCTGTGGCTCAAGGGTGGCGCCCGGCCCATCCGCGGTGACGCGATGGCCGACGCCGGCACCATCGACGCCGACCTCTGGGGTGCTCTCCCCGAGGTCAGCGGCGAGCCGGTGATCCCCACCGACGACCAGACGGTGACCGCGGGCGAGTACCTCGCAGCGAACTGGTCCAAGGCGATCCGCTGAGCACTCCAGCCACGAGAGAAGGTCCGGGTCGGCGGTTCGCCGTCGGCCCGGGCCTCCCTCTGCTGCCGTTCCTCGGCTTCGTCCTGGTCTTCCTGGTCGTCCCCACGCTGACCGTCGTCATCGGCGCCTTCCAGGACGAGGCCGGCCGACTGACCCTCGGCAACCTCGACGCACTGACGAGCGAGGCAGCGCTGACCGCGCTGCGCGGCTCGCTCATCCTCTCCGCCTCGACGGCCGTGATCGGTGCCGTGCTCGGCGCGCTGCTCGCCTACCTGGTCGTCTCGATGTCCTCGCAGAGCCTGCTGCGTCGAACCACACTCGCCGTGAGCGGCGTGCTCGCCCAGTTCGGCGGCATCACCCTCGCCTTCGCGTGGATCGCCACCATCGGCCCGGTCGGGGTCGTCACGAACGCGGTGATGGAGCTGACCGGTGCCAATCTCTACGGTTCCGGTTGGCTCTTCGGACTGCCCGGCCTGGTCGTCGTCTACTGCTACTTCCAGATCCCACTCATGGTGATCGTCTTCGCTCCCGCCTTCGAGGGCCTCCGTCCGCAGTGGCGCGAGGCCGCGGTCAACCTCGGCGCGAGCACGTGGTCCTACTGGCGGCACGTCGCGATCCCCCTGTTGACCCCGGCCTTCCTGGGCGCGACCCTCCTGCTCTTCGCCAACGCCTTCGCCGCCTACGCGACCTCGGCCGTCCTGGTCAGCCAGGGCCAGCCGATCGTGCCTCTGCTCATCCGCCAGGCGATCACGAGCGAGGTCCTGCTCGGACAGGCCAACGTCGGATTCGCGCTCGCTCTGGAGATGATCGTCGTGGTGTCCATCGTGATGGTGGCCTACAACCTGCTGCTGCGGCGTACGTCGAGGTGGATGCGATGACGGTCTCGCCGCTCTTCCGCGTCGTCCGCGCAGTGCTGCTGCTGGCCTTCGCGGCCTACTTCTTCGTCCCGCTGCTGGCGATGTTCGACTTCTCCACCCAGGTCCGCGGAAGCGCGCCGGGACGCACCTGGGACAACTGGGAGTACATGGTCACCGACGAGGACTTCCGCTCCTCGATCATCTATTCCTTGCTGCTGGCTCTGTTCACCGTGGTGCTCATGGTCGTCCTGCTGGTGCCGACGATGGTGTGGGTGCGCCTGCGCGTCCCGCGGGTGAAGCGGCTGATCGAGTTCTTGTGCCTGCTGCCGCTGACCATCCCGGCGCTGGTGATCGTGGTGGGCATCAGCAACGTCTACTCGTGGGTGAGCTACCTGCTGGGCGACTCCCCGCTGGTGCTGACGTTCGCCTACGTCATTCTCGTCCTGCCCTACTCCTACCGCGCCCTCGATGCCGCGCTGTCTGCGATCGACGTGGCCACGCTCGCCGAGGCGGCCCGGTCCCTGGGCGCCGGCTGGTTCACCGTGATCGCCCGCATCATCCTGCCCAACATCACCGGAGGCGTCCTGGGTGCTGCCTTCATCTCCGTGGCGCTGGTGCTGGGCGAGTTCGTCTTCGCCTCGCTGCTCCACTTCGACACCATGCCGGTGGCGATGGCGGGGATCTACAAGAGCAACGGCCCGGCGGCGATGGCTGCTGCGCTCGCGTCGATGCTCTTCGTGGTCGTGCTCCTGCTCGGCCTCACCTTCCTCAGCCGTGACCGGCACAAGCAAGGAGCATCCTCATGACCGATCGCGGTCTGGCCGTCGAGCTGTCCGACCTCACCCGCGTCTACGGCTCCGTGCGGGCGTTGGACGGGCTGACCCTGCACCTGGCCCCCGGCGAGCTGGTCGCCCTGCTCGGCCCCTCCGGGTGCGGCAAGACGACGGCTCTGCGGATCCTGGCCGGCCTCGACCATGCCACGTCGGGCTCGGTCTCGGTCGGCGGTCGGGACCTGACCACGGTCCCGGCCAACAAGCGCGACATGGGGATGGTGTTCCAGGCCTACAGCCTGTTCCCCCACATGACGGTCATCGACAACGTCGGCTTCGGGCTCAAGCTGCGCGGTCGCGACGGAGCTGCCCGACGCAAGCGTGCCGGCGACATGCTCGAGCTGGTCGGACTCGGTGGGGAGGCCGACCGCTTCGCTCACCAGCTGTCCGGCGGCCA
>NZ_JANPEO010000200.1:0-1900 GCF_031422975.1 Nocardioides sp.
CACTCCGCCGGCGCCTTCGGTGAGGACGACAAGGTCGTCACCGACCGCGAGGGCATCGAGCCCGTCATGCCCGTCGGCAAGGACGGCCGCTTCACGCACCCGGTCGAGGAGTACGCCGGGATGCTGGTCTTCGACGCCAACCTGCACATCATCGACGACCTGAAGGCGGTCACCGCGAGCGTCACGCCCGGCACCGTGCTGCTGCGCCGCGAGACCTACGACCACTCCTACCCGCACTGCTGGCGCTGCCGCGAGCCCCTCATCTACAAGGGTGTCTCGTCCTGGTTCGTCGAGGTCACCGCGGTCAAGGAGCGGCTGCTCGAGCTGAACGAGGAAATCCGCTGGGTGCCTGACCACATCCAGCACGGCTCCTTCGGCAAGTGGCTGGCCAACGCCCGCGACTGGTCGATCACCCGCAACCGGTTCTGGGGCTCGCCGGTGCCGGTGTGGAAGTCCGACGACGAGGCCTACCCGCGCCTGGACGTCTACGGCTCCCTGGCGGAGATGGAGCGCGACTTCGGCCGGCTGCCCGTCGACCATGAGGGCAACCCCGACCTGCACCGTCCCTTCATCGACGACCTGACGAGGCCCAACCCGGACGACCCGACCGGCACGTCCACCATGCGCCGCGTGGCCGACGTGCTCGACGTGTGGTTCGACTCGGGCTCCATGAGCTTCGCCCAGGTGCACTACCCGTTCGAGAACGCCGACTGGTTCGAGGGGCACTTCCCGGGGGACTTCATCGTCGAGTACATCGGCCAGACCCGCGGCTGGTTCTACACGATGCACGTCCTGGCCGGCGCGATCTTCGACAAGCCCGCCTTCTCGACCTGCGTCAGCCACGGCATCGTGCTGGGCAGCGACGGGGCGAAGATGAGCAAGTCGCTGCGCAACTACCCGGACGTCCGCGAGGTCTTCGACCGCGACGGCGCCGACGCGATGCGCTGGTTCCTGATGAGCTCGCCGATCCTTCGCGGCGGCAACCTGGTCGTCACCGAGCAGGGCATCCGCGACTCGGTGCGCCAGGTGCTGATCCCGCTCTGGAACAGCTGGTACTTCTTCAGCCTCTACGCCAACGCCGCCCGGCACGACGACGGCGCGGGGTACGACGCGGCGTACACCACCGCCAGCAGCCACCCGATGGACCGCTACATCCTCGCGAAGCTGCGCGACCACGTCGCCGCGATGGCCCACGAGCTCGACAACTACGAGGTCGCGGGGGCGTGCGACTCGACGCGCTCGTTCCTCGACGTGCTGACGAACTGGTACATCCGCCGCTCGCGCGACCGGTTCTGGGCAGGAGACGCCGACGCGTTCGACACGCTGCACACCGCCCTCGAAGTGCTGTGCCGGGTCGCCGCGCCGTTGCTGCCGCTCACCTCCGAGGCCGTGTACACCGGGCTCACCGGCTCGCCCTCTGTTCACCTCACCGACTGGCCGTCTGCATCGTCGTATCCCGCCGACTCCGCGCTCGTCGCCGCCATGGACCGCGTGCGTGACGTCTGCTCGGTGACGTCGTCGGTTCGCAAGTCGGCCGGCCTGCGGGTGCGGTTGCCGCTCACGTCGGTAACCGTCGCCTCGGCCGACGCCGAGTCGCTGGCCCCGTTCACGTCGATCATCGCGGACGAGATGAACGTGAAGTCGGTGAACCTCACGACCGACCTCGGCTCCGCCGGGCGCTTCGAGCTGCAGGTCGTGCCGGGTGCCCTGGGACCGCGGGTCGGCAAGGCCGTGCAGCCGGTCTTCGGCGCGGTCAAGAAGGGCGAGTGGACGCCGGCCGCCGACGGCACGATCACCGCCGCCGGGATCGAGCTGCAGGAGGGCGAGTTCTCGCTCCGTCTGGTCGCGGCCGATGCCGACCGTTCCGCAGCGCTTCCTGCCAACGACGATGCCGGCGTTG
>NZ_JANPEO010000201.1:0-5103 GCF_031422975.1 Nocardioides sp.
GAGCACGGCGCCGTCGGCAAGGTGCTGATCGACGTGGCCGACGGCTGATCCACGCCGAGGCAAGCGGAGCCCGAGAGGTCGCCGGCACTAGGTTCTGCGCATGGCCACAGACACCCAGGATCGCGTCGTCGCCAAGCTGCAGGCCCTGGTGCGGGTCCCGACGGTCTCGGATCGCGACCCGGCGCTGGTCGACACGGCGGCCTTCGATCGTCTCCTCAAGGAGCTGGCGGACCAGTTCCCGCGACTCCATGCCGAGCTCGAGCTGACCCGCGTCGGCACCCACGGCCTGCTGTTCCGCTGGCCGGGTGACAGTGCAGAGATGCCCGTGGTGCTGATGGCGCACCTCGACGTCGTACCGATCGACGAGGACGCGCCGTGGCAGCACCCGCCCTTCGGTGCCGAGATCCACGACGGCACATCTGGGGCCGCGGCACCCTCGACGACAAGGGTTGCGTGGTGGCGATCTGCGAAGCGGTCGAGCTGCTCCTGGAGGCCGGGGACACGCCCGCTCAGGACGTGTGGCTGTCCTTCGGTTGCGACGAGGAAGTGAGCGGGGAGGCGGCGCAGGCGGCCGTCGACGTACTGAAGAGCCGCGACGTCGCCCCGTGGTTCGTGCTCGACGAGGGCGGCGCGATCGCGCACCAGGCCTTCCCCGGCGTCGAGCCCCCGCTCGGCGTCATCGGCGTCACCGAGAAGGGCACGACGAGTGTGGAGCTCGTCGCCGAGGGCCGAGGCGGCCACGCGTCGACGCCGGCGAAGAACGGTCCCATCGCGCGCATCGCGAGAGCGATCCTGCGGATCGAGAAGAGCCCCTTCCCCGCCTCGGCGCCGGCGCCCACTCTCGAGCTCCTGCGGCGACTCGCCCCACACCTGCCGCCGGTCGCCCGCCCGGTCGCCCGGAACGCCGAGCGGATCACGCCCCTCATCACCAGGGCGCTCCTCGCCGCCGGCCCCGAGGCAGCCGCGATGACCCGCACCACGGTCGCCGCGACCACCCTCAGCGGCAGCCCGGCCCTCAACGTCATCGCCAGCAGCGCCCGCGCCGGGCTGAACATCCGGATCATGGTCGGCGACACCGTGGCCGACGTCCTGGCGCACCTGCGCGCGACGATCAAGGACGACGACATCCGCATCGAGGTCGTCGAGCAGGGCGAGCCGTCCCCCATCTCACCGATGGACGAAGCCTTCGAGCTCCTCGAGCACACGATCCTCGCGGTGTTTCCCGACGCGGTCACCACCCCCTACGTCATGATGGCCGCCACCGACTCGCGGCACTTCACGGCGATCAGCGAGCGGGTCTACCGCTTCGCCCCGTTCCGGATGACCAAGGCCCAGCGCGAGGCCATCCACTCCTATGACGAACACCTCGGGATCGAGGACCTCGTCGACGGGGTCACCTGGTATCGCACGCTGATCGAGAGGCTCCCCAGATGACCGACTCCCGGACGACCACCGAGCGGCGCGACGTCGCACCGCACCTCCTCCGCATCGTCGGCTTCCTGGTGTGCGTCGAGATCGCCAGCGGAATCCTGCAGGGCTACTACACGCCGATCTTCACCGACATCGCAGATCATCTCGAGATCGCGGACGCCGACGTGAACTGGTTCGAGGCCGCACAGCTGATCGTGAGCGCGCTCTGCGTGCCGTTGCTGGCGCGGCTCGGCGACCTCATCGGCCACCGCAACGTGCTGCTCATCTCCACCGCCATCACCGCCCTCGGCTCCTGGATCCTGGCGTTCGCGCCGTCCTTCACCACGTTCCTCATCGGTTGGGCGATCCAGGGCGCCTATGTCGTGTGGTTGCCGCTCGAGGTCGCGATCATCCATCGGCGTACGGCGAACACGGGCCGCCAGGCCCTCCTCACCCGCCGCTCCGCGGCCGTCCTCGTCGGCGCCCTCGAGCTGGCCGTGATCATCGGCGCCCTCACCTCGGGTGCGCTGGTCGAGTCGACCTCGATGACGGTGCTGTTGATGCTCCCCGCCGTCGCGGTGACGATCTGCTTCGTGGTGATCTGGTTCGGCATCGAGGACATGCCCGGCCGCGCCACCGGCGGCATCGACTGGGTCGGCTTCACGCTGATCACCGGCGCGCTGTCCGTGCTGATGGCCGGGTTGATCGTGATCCGCCTCGAAGGACCCGGCTCGATCCTGGCCTGGCTGCTCGTCGTTGCCGGGCTCGCACTGTTCGTCCCGTTCGTCCGGGCCGAGCGGCAGATCGAGGAACCGCTCATCGACATCGACCTGCTCGCCACCCGCGCCCAGTGGCCGGTGCAGCTGACGGCGTTCCTGTTCGGCATGTCGGTGCTGGGCGCGCAGATCCCGCTGTCGACCTTCGCGCGCACCGACCCCGACGTCGTCGGCTACGGCCTCGGTGCCGACGCCGGCTTCGTGTCCACGCTGATCGGGGTCTATGTCGTCTGCCTCGCGATCGGCGCCTTCAGCCTGCCGCTCACCAGCAGGCTGCTGACGGCCCGCGGTGCCCTCATCGCCAGCTCGCTGCTGGTGGCCATCGGCTATGCGATGTGGATCCCGTTCCACGACACGACCACCCAGGCGCTGATCAACATGGGCGTGGCCGGCATCGGCTCGGGCGCCCTCGTCGCCGCCCTGCCCGCAGCGGCAGCGGCCGCCGCCCCGTCCGACCGGACCGGCTTCGCAACCGGCATGACCAACGCGACCAAGACGGTCGGCGGCGCGATCGCCTCGTCGATCTTCGCCATCTCGCTGGCGTCCACCGGCTCCCTGGGCGACCCGACGGAGGGTCACGCACCCCTCAGTGGCTACCTCACGGTCTGGGCGGTCTGCTCGGTGGCCGCGCTGCTCGCTGCGGCGGCCCTGGTCGCCGTACCCAAGTCCGCGTTCGCAGACTGACGAGGAGGGTTTCGGCCGGCTGCTTGGATGGCAGGCATGACTACCGCAGACAATGTCTCGAAGAGGGCCTCCGACCTCCTTGCCCTCCACCTCGCGCCCGAGCTGTTGACCGTCGTCAACGTCTGGGACGCCATCAGCGCCAAGGTCGTCGCCGACACCCCGGGCACCGTGGCCCTCGCGACCGCCAGCCACTCGATCGCCGCCACGCTGGGCTATCCCGACGGGGAGAAGATCCCGGTCGCGGAGATGATCGACATGTGCCGCCGAATCGTCGAGGCGACCGACCTGCCGGTCAGCGCCGACCTCGAGGGTGGGTACGGCGACGCCGCCGACACCATCCGGCGCGCGATCGGCGTCGGCGTGGTCGGCGCCAACCTCGAGGACCAGATGAAGCCGCTGGCCGAGGCCGCCGCCCAGGTGCAGGCCGTGATGGCGGCCGCCGCGGCGGAGGGCGTGCCCGACTTCGTGCTCAACGCCCGCACCGACGCGTTCCACCTGGGTCGCGACCGCGACCGGGCCGACGTGCTCGCCGACGCGGTCGAGCGCGGTAGGGCCTATCTCGACGCCGGCGCCCCCGTCGTATTCGTGCCGGCGATCCTCACCGAGGAGGAGATCGTCACCCTGGTCGACGCGTTCGGACCGCAGCGGCTGACCACCATCGCGATCCCGGGCACGCCGTCGCTCGCGCGCCAGCAGGACCTCGGCGTGGCCCGCGTCTCGCACGGTCCGCTCTCGCAGAACGTCGCGCTCACGGCCCTCCAGGAGCTCGTCGAGGAAGTGCAGCGTGGCGGCGGCGTGCCGCGCACGATGCGCATCTTGAACTGAGTCCTGGCTAGCCGCGTCTGGCGAGGGTGCGGGTGAAGTGGCCGCGACTCTCCTCATCGAGGTCGTCGTGCGTCAGGGCTGCCCGCATCTGATCCAGGTCGCCCATCCATGCCTGCAGCAGGCTGGTGATCAGCAGCCCGGACCCGGACCGCTGCACCGTGATCGCATCGCCGGGCCGGATCGTGCCTGCCTCGGCGACGGCGAGGTAGGTCCCGGCTCGGCCGCGCTCCGCGAACCTCTTCACCCAGCCCTTCTCGCCCATGCGCAGCGCGAAGTTCGAGCACGGGATCCGCGGCGCGCTCACGCGCAGCACGGCGTCGCCGACGGTCCACACGTCGGCGTACTCGGACTCGTCGACGTCGAGCCCGAGCGTGGTGATGTTCTCGCCGAACATGCCGTCGGGCAGGTCTCGACCGAGCTCGCGCGACCAGTGGTCGAGCTCCTCCCGGGCGAAGGCGTAGACCGCCTGGTCGCTGCCTCCGTGGTGGCGTCCGCTGCCGATGAAGTCGCCGGCCACCCCGGAGAAGCCCGCACCCCCCGGACCACGTCGCTTGGGCCCCGGATCGGCGACGTCGATGTGGTCGACCGGCACCTTGGCGATGCCGGTCGGGGTCGACTTCCCCGTGCGCGGTGACGGGGCGCCGACGTTGACGGAGAGCACGGTGGCCATGGGTCGACAGTAGGCGTCACTCGCCACCGGGGCGCTGTTCGACCTTGCTGAAGGGCGACTCCGGCCGCGTCAGCAGGACGCCGTCGACGCGTTGGTCCACGAGCTCGTTGTAGAAGCAGACCCGACCCCTGATCGCGGCGACGGCCGGCAACGGTGCCGAGTAGGACCACGCCACGTTGGCGAGCTCGGGCGGCCCGGGGAAGGTCCAGTAGCCATCGGCCGTGCCCTTGTAGGGGCATGCCGAGATGTTGTCGGTCGCCGTCAGCAGGTCGAGCCGCACGTCCTCGCGCGGCAGGTAGTAGCGCGTCGGCAGGTCGGTTTCCAGCAGCAGCACCGGCCGGTCGCTCGCGGCCACGACCTGGTCGCCGATCGTCACTTCCAGATGCCGTGAGCTGTGCAGTGTCTCGACCCGCTTGTGCGGGTCGCGCGGGTGCCCGGCGACGACCTCGTCCTCCTCCGTCCAGGCCAGCCGGCCCGGCTCCCAGGTCAGGATCACCCGGTCCGGCAGGTCGGCGAGGGTCCACGCACCGCACTCCACGACGTCGTCGCCGGCCACCACGTCGTACCACTCCTGAACCGGCAGATGAGGGCCGAAGAAGAAACCGCCGGGGTACGCCGCAGCGCTCGCCGGTCGCAACGCTCCGTCCACCATCTCCTCGCGGGCGAAGCCGTAGACGGGCGGGAAGCCGGCCTGCCACACCAGCAGTGGGTCACGGGTCTCGACGACCACCGCGTCGC
>NZ_JANPEO010000202.1:0-8506 GCF_031422975.1 Nocardioides sp.
TGCCGGCGCTGGCCCGCGGCGAGGTGGTGATCACCGATCGCTACGTCGACTCCGCGCTGGCCTATCAGGGCGCGGGCCGGGACCTGGTCGTGGCCGAGGTCGAGCACGTCAACCGCTGGGCCACCGCCGAGCTGCGCCCGCACCTGACCGTGGTGCTCGACCTAGCGCCCCAGACCGGACTCGGTCGCTTCGAGGCGCGCGACCGCATCGAGGCTCAGTCGCTGGAGTTCCACCACCGCGTGCGCCAGGGCTTCCTCGACCTCGCCGCAGCCGACCCCGATCACTACCTCGTGCTCGACGCACGTGCGCCGGTGGACCACATCGCCGGCGCCATCCAGACACGAGTGAAGGCGCTGTTGCCATGACCGAGACGCGACGGGCCCGGGCGGTCTGGGACGACCTGGTCGGCCAGCGGCCCGTGATCGTGAGCCTGCAACGAGCAGCGGGCGGCGACGGGATGACCCACGCGTGGCTGTTCACCGGCCCCCCGGGATCCGGTCGCTCCAACGCCGCCGTCGCCTTCGCGGCGGCGCTGCAGTGCGAGACCGGCACCGGCTGCGGCCACTGCAAGTCGTGCCACACGGTGATGACCGGAAGTCACGCCGACGTGCGCATCGTCCGCACCGAGAAGCTCTCCATCGGCGTCGACGAGGTCCGCGACCTCGTCCGCAGGGCTGGTCTGGCGCCGTCCGGTGACCGGTGGCAGATCATGATCGTCGAGGACTCCGACCGCTTGACCGAGCAGGCGTGCAACGCCCTGCTCAAGGCGATCGAGGAGCCGACTGCCCGCACGGTCTGGCTATTGTGCGCGCCCACGGTCGAGGACGTGTTGCCGACCATCCGCTCCCGGTGCCGCCTGGTCACGTTGACGACTCCGCCCACCGACGACGTGGCGGCCTTCCTGGTGCGCACCCTCGACGTCGGGCCCGAGCTCGCGGCCAGCGCGGCCCGCGCAAGCCAGGGCCACATCGGTCGGGCTCGGGCGTTGGCCCGCGACGAGGAGACCCGCCAGCGGCGGCGCCAGGTCGTGCGGATCCCGACCAAGGTGACCTCGATCGGCGCCTGCATGCAGGCCGCGACCAACATCAGCGAGATCGCCAAGGAGGAGGCCGAGGCGATCACCACCGAGCTCGATGCGCGGGAGAAGAAGGACCTCGACGCGGCGTACGGCGTCTTCGAGCGCGGCCGCCGACCGCGGGACTACTCCCCGGCGCTGAGCGCGCTGGAGAAGGACCAGAAGACGCGCGCGAAGCGGCGCATCCTCGATGTCGCCGACCGCTGCCTGATGGACCTCACCTCGGTCTATCGCGATGCGATCGCGCTCAGCGTGGGCGCCCCCGGAGCGCTCGTCAACGAGGAGATGCGTGCCGAGATCGAGCAGCTCACCCGGCAGACCACCGCCGAGGAGCTGCTGCGGATGATCGATGCGATCTTCACCGCACGCGTGCAGATGCTCGAGTTCAACGTGCCGCCACTCCTGGCGCTCGAGTCGATGATGGTGGCCCTGCGGCTGCCGGGGGGAGCTGGCCGGTGAAGAGGATCTTGGCGGGGTTGGTGATCGTCGCGTTGGTCGCGGCCACGTTCGTGGCCGTCGGCACGGCGTTCTCGAACTTCCAGACCGACCCGACGCCCGCGGCCACGCCCTCGCCCGCGTCGTCGCCGCCCGACGACGCGTCCGGACCCGCCGGCTCCCATGCCCCGTCGCCCGAGCTCGAGCCCTTCTACGCCCAGCAGCTGGCGTGGGAGTCGTGCGAGGACGACCTCGAGTGCGCCACTCTCGAGGTGCCGGTCAGCTACTCCGAGCCCGGCGGCGAGACCATCGACCTGGCGTTGCTCAAGGTGCCGGCACGTGGTGACAGCCGGGGTGCCCTCGTGGTCAACCCGGGCGGACCGGGTGCCCCCGGCACCGACTACGCCGCCGCGGCGAGCCGGGTCTTTCGCGAACCGCTGCTGCGCGCCTTCGACATCGTCGGATTCGACCCGCGCGGCACCGGTGACTCGGCCCCGGTGGACTGCCTCTCCGACGACCAGCTCGACACCTATCTGTCCTCCGACCCCAACCCCGACACCGTGGAGGAGGAGCGCGAGTTCGCCGCCCTCATCGGCGAGTTCGGCCGCGGCTGCGCCGAGCTCGGTGGCGACCTGGTCAACCACGTCTCGACCATCGAGGCAGCGCGCGACATGGACGTGCTCCGGTCCGCCCTCGGCGAGCGCACCCTCACCTACCTGGGTGCGTCCTACGGCACGAAGCTGGGGGCGACGTACGCCGAGTTGTTCCCCGATCGCGTCGGCAGGCTCGTCCTCGACGGTGCCGTCGACGTCTCGCTCGACAACCGCCAGCTCGGCCTGGAGCAGGCGGCCGGCTTCGAGACGGCCCTGGGCGCATACATCCAGAACTGCATCGACACCACGCAGAGCTGCTTCCTCGGAGGCTCGGTCGACGAGGGCCTGGCCACGATCAGCGGCCTCCTCGCAGACATCGAGGCCGCGCCGCTGCCGACCGGTGACCGAGACCTGCAGATCGGCAACGCCTTCTACGGCATCGTGACCCCGCTCTACAACCGTGACTACTGGTTCCTCCTCAGCGCGGCGCTCCGCTCCGCGCTCAGCGGCGACGGCAGCGCGCTGATGGAGCTCGCCGACATCTACTCCTCGCGCGGCTCGGATGACTACACCGACAACAGCGCCGAGGCGATCTTCGCGATCAACTGCCTCGACGACCCGTCGTCGGTCGGCTTCGACCAGGTGGCCGCCGAGCTGCCGGCCTTCGAAGAGGCCTCGCCCACGTTCGGCTCGATCTTCGCCTGGTCCCTGACGTCGTGCCGCGGGTCGCAGACTACGACCACCGAGGCACCGATCGAGATCCGCGGTGAGGGCGCCGCCCCGATCCTGGTGGTCGGAACTACCCGTGACCCGGCCACCCCGATGAAGTGGGCTGAGGCGCTGGCCTCGCAGCTGGAGTCCGCCGTCCTGCTCCGCCGCGACGGCGACGGCCACACGGCCTACAACTCGGGCAACGAGTGCATCGACACCGCGATCGAGTCCTACCTGATCGACGGCGACGTGCCGGCCAACCCGACCGACTGCTGAGAGCGCTCACCTGATTTCGGCCCCCGCCGGGTCTGGCGTTATCCTTCTCCAGTTGCCCGGCTGGTCTCGACCTGCGCCGGGCAGCGCGCCGCCTTAGCTCAGTCGGTAGAGCGAGTCACTCGTAATGACTAGGTCGTCGGTTCGATTCCGACAGGCGGCCCCACGCAAGGCCCCTGACCTGCAGCGATGCCGGTCGGGGGCCTTCGTCGTCGCTGCCGGTGCCGCTCAGGTGCCGCTCACGGGGCGTTCAGGTGCCGCTCAGGGTCGGTGCGTACGGTCGGTCGCGATGACTTCTTCACAGCGAATCCGTCCCGTCCTCGGCCTCACCCTCGCCGCCGCACTGCTCGCCCTCGCCGCCTGTGGCGGTGGTGATGACGACAGCTCGGCCGCCGCCGCGTCCTCCGAGGAGCCGACGTCCCAGGACTCCGCGGGCGGCACCCAGGCGGAGCCTGATCTCGAAGGGATCCCGGACGTGGTGGCCGAGGTGAACGGCGAGGAGGTGACGAAGGACGAGTTCGTGGTGCTCTACGAGGCGCAGTTCCAGCAGGCGGCGATGCAGGCGCAGTCAGGCGGCGAACAGCCCGACGAGGACGCCTTGAAGGCTCAGACGGCCGACAACCTGGTGAGCACCACGCTGCTGACGCAGGAGGCCGAGGCCCGGGGCATCGCCGTCACCGAGCAGGACGTCGACGACGAGCTCGCCGCGCTGGCGAAGCAGAACCAGCTGGGCTCGCCCGAGGAGCTCATTGCCGCCCTGGAGAAGCAGGGCGCGACCGAGGAGGAGGCTCGAGCGCAGCTGGAGACGCAGATCGTGATCGAGCAGCTGGTGGCTGACGAAGCGGGCGACATCGAGCCCAGCGAGCAGGACCTGCGCAAGATCTACGAGCAGGCCAAGATGCAGCAGGCCCAGGCGGGCAAGCAGGGTCAGGCCATCCCGCCGTACGCCAAGGTCAGGCCGCAGATCGTGGAGCAGGCCAAGTCCGATCAGCTGGCTCAGGTCACGCAGGCGCTGGTCGACGACCTCCGCCAGGACGCGGACATCACCGTCAACCTCTGATCCGCGGGTCCGCGGCCGTGGGCGGTCCGTCGGTCAGCGGTTCACGCCTCGCCGGACGCCTCCGAGGTGTCGTCCGCGTCGACGAGCACCAGCTCTCCCACGTGGTCACCCAGGATCACGCTGGCCTGTGCGGGGAGGCCGGCGTCGGTGATCAGCACGGATGCCTCGGACAGCTCCGCCATGCTGCTCAGCCCGACGACGCCCCACTTGTTGGAGTCGGCGCAGACGATCAACCGGCGTGAACGCTCGATGAAGGCGCGGTTGGTCTCGGACTCGAGCAGGTTGGGGGTGCTGAAGCCGGCACGAAGATCCATCCCGTGCACCCCCATGAAGAACGCGTCGACGTGCAGGCTGCGCATCGACGAGACGGCAACCGGCCCCACGAGTGCATCGGAGGGGGTGCGTAGGCCGCCGGTGAGGAGCACCGACGTCGTGCTGTCGCCCACCCGGTGAAGCATGTCTGCCACCCACACCGAGTTGGTGACGACCGTGAGGTTGGGGATCTTCGCCAGGTGCTCGGTCAAGGCGTGGGTGGTGGTGCCGGCCGAGACTGCGATCGCCATCCCGGCGTGCACCATCTCGGCCGCTCGTGCGGCGATGGCCCGCTTCTCCTGGCGCCGCTGCACCGACTTGGCGGCGAAGCCCGGCTCGGAGGACGACGGCTCGGCCACGGCCAGCGCGCCGCCGTGGACCTTCTCCAGCAGGCCTTCGCGATGCAGCGCCACCAGATCGCGGCGCACGGTCATGTCGGAGACTCCCAGCACGTCCACGAGGTCCGTGACGCGCACGGTGCCGTCGCGGTGCAGCTCGGCGAGGATCAGGCTGCGGCGTTGGGCGGCCAGCATCACGACCGTCCTTCGCGGACGACGGCAACGCCGCCACCGGGAACCACCAGATCTGCATCCACGACGCGATCGGAGACCAGCTCGGTCCCTCGCACGGGCACCCTTGCCACCTCGGTCCCGTGGTTGATGACGAACAGCCAGGAGCGGTCGCCGCTGACCCGCCTGGTGACCTCGACGTCGGGTCCGGCTCCCGGCAGCCGTTCGATCCCGGCCTCGGCGACCACGCGGCGGACCAGCTGGTCGGTGCCGTCGGGGGACAGGCGCGTTGCGACGTACCACGCAGCCCCGGAGCCGACCGGGCGTCGGGTGACTGCCGGGAGCCCCGCGGCCGGTCCGTCGACCATCGTCGCGACCGCCTCGGCCCCTGCCAGCGTGACGTCCTCGGACCAGACGTCGGCGCTCGACAGCTCGTCCCCGAGCCCTTCCACCTGCACGTGCTGGTGCTCGCCGAGAGGGAGGAACTCGGTGCTGCGCACCCCGAGCAGGTCACGGAACGCGCCGGGGTAGCCACCGAGCCGGATGTGGTCGTGCTCGTCGACGATGCCGCTGAAGTAGGTGACGACGACGCTCGCTCCGGCCGCCGCACGCGCCGCCACGGCGGCGGCCGCGGCGTCGGTGACCAGGTAGAGCGTCGGCACCAGGATCAATCGGTACGCGGTCAGGTCGGTGTCGGGATGCACGACGTCGACCCCCACGCCGGCAGCGCTCAGCGACCGATGGAGGTCCTCGGCCCGGTCCCGGTAGCGCACGTCCACCGACGGGTGGGAGTCGAGCTCGCAGCCCCACCAGGCGTCCCAGTCGAAGAGGATCGCCGTCTGGTTGCGGGCGACGCTGCCGGCCACCTCCTCCACGGCGTCCAGGATCTGCGAGAGCCGGACGACCTCGCGCCACTGTCGCGAGTCGGTACCGGCATGCGGGAGCAGCGCGGAGTGGAACTTCTCCGCTCCCGCCCGTGAGGCCCGCCACTGGAAGAAGAGCACTGCGTCCGCGCCGTGCGCCACGTGGGCCAGGCTCGAGCGGATCATCTCCCCGGGAGCCTTGGCCAGGTTGCGCGGCTGCCAGTTGACCGCGCTGGTGGAGTGCTCCATCAACAGCCAGGGGCGGCCACCGGCGGTGCCGCGCGTCAGGTCGGCGCTGAAGGCGAGCTCACGGTGGGCGTGCGGGTCCGCTGCCGTGAGGTAGTGGTCGTTGGAGACGATGTCGACCTCGCGCCCCCACCGGAAGTAGTCCATCTCGAAGGTGTTGCGCATGACCATGGCGTTGGTGGTCACCGGTACGCCCGGCGACACCTCGTGCAGCACGTCCCGCTCGACCACGAAGTTGTCCAGGAGCTGGTCGGAGGAGAAGCGCAGGAAGTCCAGCTGCTGGGTCGGGTTGGACCAGGCCGGGGCCACCCGCGGAGGCAGCACCTCCTCGAAGTCTCCGTAGCGCTGCGACCAGAAGGCGGTCCCCCAGACATGGTTGAGCCGATCCACGTCGTCGTCGTAGCGAGCGCGCAGCCATCGCCGGAACGCCGCGGCGCTCACCTCGCAGTAGCACCTGGCGTTGTGGCAGCCGATCTCGTTCGAGACGTGCCACAGGGCCAGCGCCGGATGCTCGGCATACCTCTCGCCCAGGGCCCGGCACAGCCTGAGCGCGTGTTCGCGGTAGACCGGAGAGCTGGGGCAGAACGCCTGCCGGGCGCCGGGCCACAGGGTCCGGCCGTCCTGGGTGATCGGCAGCATCTCCGGATGCCGACGGGTCAGCCAGGGCGGGGGTGAGGCCGTCGCGGTCGCGAGGTCCACCCGAATCCCGGCCGCGTGCAGTGCATCCATCTGCTCGTCGAGCCAGGAGAAGTCCCAGCGGTCGGGCCCGGGCTGCAGATGTGCCCACGAGAAGACGCCGAGGGTGACCAGGTCCACGCCGGCGGTTCTCATGAGCTCGCGGTCCTCGACGTGAGCCTCGGGGGGCCACTGCTCCGGGTTGTAGTCGCCCCCGAAGGCGAGCGCGGGCAGCGGAGTTGGCATGGCGTCACTGTGACGAGCGCCGACCCACAAGTCAACGAATCTGGGGGAGTTCTGGTCCGGAAATGTTGAAATCGGGAGGACAAATGGACAAATAGCACCTTGACGTGGCTGTGCTGCGGGTCACATAGTGTCGATCACTGTTTGATTCTGCTCACAGGAGGCTTCCGTGTCCCGACCCCACCCCACCGGCATTGCTGGTGGCAGCTCCATGCCACGGTCCGCGCTGGCGACCATGTCGACCACTCGTCGCACCGTGCTCCGCGGGCTGGGGCTGAGCGGCCTGGCCATCGGAGGTAGCAGCCTCCTCGCCGCCTGCGGCGGTGACTCCGGTCCCTCGTCCGGGTCCAGCGCCACCGTCAAGTTCGGCATCAACGAGGCCGAGGGCTCGGGCCCGGCCTACGACCGGCTGAAGGCCATCGCCGATGCCTACACGGCCGAGAGCGACACCAAGGTCGCGCTCAACGCGGTCGACCACAACACGTTCCAGGAGAGCATCAACACCTACCTCCAGGGCACGCCGGACGACGTCTTCACCTGGTTCGCCGGCTTCCGGATGGCGCAGTTCGCCGAAGCGGGACTGATCACCGACCTGAGCGACCAGTGGCCCATCGATGGCCTCAACGACTCGTTCAAGCAGGCGTCGACCGCCCCGGACGGCAAGCAGTACTTCGTGCCGGTCAGCTACTACCCGTGGGCCCTCTTCTACCGCAAGTCGATCTTCGAGAAGAACGGCTGGGCACCGCCGGAGAGCAACAACGACTTCATGGAGCTCATGAAGGACATGCAGGGCAAGGGCCTCACGCCCATCGCGTTCGGGGACAAGGACGGCTGGCCCGCCATGGGCACCTTCGACATCCTCAACATGCGCCTCAACGGCTTCGACTACCACATCAGCCTGATGGCCGGCGACGAGAAGTGGGACAGTGACGAGGTCAAGGGTGTCTTCGAGACGTGGCGCACGCTGCTGCCCTTCCACCAGGCCGACCCGCTCGGTCGGACCTGGCAGGAAGCCGCGACATCGATGGGCAAGGGCGAGAGCGGGATGTACCTCCTCGGCACCTTCGTTGTCGACGCCATCAGCGAGCAGGCCGATGACATCGACTTCTTCACCTTCCCCGAGCTCGACTCGGCCATCGGCGCTGACGCTCTCGACGCCCCCATCGACGGCTTCTGCGTCTCGGCGGCCGGCAAGAACCAGGAAGCCGGCAAGGCGATGGCGAAGTGGCTGGGCAGCGCCGCCGCCGCAGACTCGGCCAACGAAGGTGCCGATGCGCCCTTCATCGCCGCCAACTCCAGTGCCAGCACCTCGTCCTACACCGACCTGCAGAAGAAGTCGGCGGAGGTCGTGGGAGCGGCGGCGAACATCGCTCAGTTCATGGACCGCGACACCAACGCCGACTTCGCCAACACGGTGATGATCCCCTCGATCCAGGCCTTCTTGAAGGACCCCAACGACATCGACGGGGTCACCGCCAGCATCCAGGAGCAGGCCGCCTCGATGCTGGCGG
>NZ_JANPEO010000203.1:0-2773 GCF_031422975.1 Nocardioides sp.
ATGTACTGCTCGGAGAAGTCCTTGGACCCGACGGTCCCGGTGAGGCCCTCGAGGTTGCCGCCGCCGCTCGAGCCGCTCGAGTCGTCCGAGCCGCCGCAGGCGGACAACAGGACCATCGAGCTGAGCGACAGCATCAGCATCATCTTCTTCTTCATGGTTTTCCTTCGGTGAGGGGGTGATGGGTTGACGATTCCCGAGAGTGAGCAGAGATTCAGGAGAGACCGCGGGGTCGCGCATACTCCTCGACCAGACCCGCGAGCCAGTCGATGAGGATGGCGATTCCGGCCACGAGGCCGGCACCGACGACAAGGACCGGGTAGCGCTGCAGCTTCAGGCCGTTGACGATCATGTCGCCGAGGCCACCAGCGTTGATGAAGGTCGCGATGGTGGCCACACCCACGGCGAAGACGAGGGACGTGCGCAGGCCGGCCAGGATCACTGGGGAGGCCAGCGGCAGCTCGATCCGGAAGAGCACCTGGGTGCGCGTCATACCCATGCCGAGCGCGGACTCACGAACCGCGCCGTCGACCTCAGCGAGGCCGGTCAGGGTGTTGCGCAGGACGGGGAGGAACGCGTACGCCACCAGGGCGATCAGCGCCGTGCTGAAGCCCGTCTTCCACACGATGGCGAGCAGGATCACCACCCCCACGGCCGGAGTCGCCTGGCCGATGTTGGCGAGGGCCAGGACGACGGCACGCAGGAGCCGCGACTGCGAACGGTGGATGAGGACTCCAGCCGGGATGGCCAGAGCCGCAACCAGGGCCGAGGCAGCGAGCGAGAGCTGGAGGTGCTCGATGACCCGGGCCACGATGTAGGAGCCGTTGAGGGTGCGCTCCTCGATGGAGTCCAGCTCGGCTCCGGCGAGCCAGATGGCGACACCGGCGGCCACCACGGCCACCACCACCGGAGCGGCGAGGATCCGCCACAGGTGTCCCCTGAGGCTGGGCCCGGACAGCCCGGCGTTCGTGGTCGTCGCACTCATGACGACACACCGCCCCCCGCACCGATCCGCGACAGGGCCGCGGAGATGTCGGCGTGGGTGAGCTGGCCGAGCCGGACCCCGTCGGCGTCGATGACATCGACCGCGGTCTCGCCGGTGACGACGAGGAGGTCCAGCGCGTCTCGCAGAGTGCTCTTCGGGTCGATGCTGGGGCGGTTGCCCACGGCTCCGAGCGCCTCGGAGAGCGGGGCACTGCCCACCGGCATGAGCGCGAGCCGCTTGAGCGCGGCGCCCGAACCGATGAAGGACGCGACGTAGTCATTGGCCGGCGCCGCCAAGATCCGGGCAGGCGTGTCGAACTGCTCGATCTGGCTCCGCTCGCTCAGCACGGCAATCCGGTCGCCGAGGCGCACCGCCTCGTCGAAGTCGTGGGTGACAAAGATGATGGTCTTGCCGATCGCGGCCTGGAGGCGGAGGAACTCCGTCTGCAGCTTCTCGCGGGTGATGGGGTCGGTGGCACCGAACGGCTCGTCCATCAGCATCACCGGCGGATCGGCTGCCAGCGCCCGGGCCACGCCCGCACGCTGCTGCTGCCCACCGGAGAGCTGCCGGGGGTAGCGCTTCGCGAAGACGTCGGGATCGAGCTGCACGGTCTCCAGCAGCTCCTCGACCCGGAGATTGATCTTCTCCTTGGACCATCCGAGCAGGCGCGGCACCGTCGCGATGTTGTCCGCAATGGTCATGTGCGGGAACAGGCCGATCTGCTGGATGACGTAGCCGATGTGGCGCCGCAGCTCGTGCGGGCGGAGGCTCAGGACGTCTTGGCCGTCGATCCGGATTGAGCCGGCTGTCGGCTCGATGATCCGGTTGACCATCTTCATGGTGGTGGTCTTGCCGCAGCCGCTCGGGCCCACGAACATGACGAGCTCACCGGGCTCGATGCGCATCGAGAAGTCCTCGACCGCGTTGGCGACCTGCCCGGGGTAGGTCTTGGTCACGCTCTCCAACTCGATGCTGACCCCGCCCGGGGCCGTCGCGGAGGACGGGAAGATGCTGCTGGACTGCTCAGCCACGGAGACCCCTCGGTGTCGTGTAACGGGTGATGAGGACAAACAGCGCATCGGCAAGCAGGGCGAGGATGATGACCCCGACGGTGCCGCTCAGCGCGTAATTGAGAGCGTTCTTGGAGCCCAGGGACGACAGGCCCTTGAAGATGTACTGACCGAGCCCGGGCCCTGCGACGTAGGCACCGATGGCCGCGATGCCGATGGCGAGCTGAGTGGCCACCCGGATGCCGGTCAGGATGATCGGCCAGGCCATTGGCAGCTGCACGCGGATCAGGGCCGTTGCCGGCGTCATCCCCATGCCGCGCGCCGACTCGAGGACGTGCTCGGGCACTTCTCGAAGACCGACGACCGTGTTGCGGATGATCGGCAGCTGGGAGTAGAGGACAAGGGCCACGACGCTGGGTCCCCAGCCGAGGCCGAGCACCGGACTCAGGAGCGCCAGCAGCGCCAGGGACGGGATCGTCAGCATGATCGCGGCCGACATGATCGCGATGGCCCGTGCCGAGGCACGGTCCCACACGAGCAGACCGATGCTGACGCCGATCACCGTGGCCAACGCCACCGACAACGCGACGACCATCAGGTGCTCGAGGAACATCTGGGTCAGGTCGTCCGAGCGACGATCGAGGAACTCGACCAGATCTCCCATCATGACCACCTTGGGTTCGAGTGACGTACGCCACACCTGTTCATGGCCGGAAGAATCACATCACGCAACTCTGGGGACAACCCTTGTTGTGTATATGACAACGCAGTACCGTCAGGT
>NZ_JANPEO010000204.1:0-2863 GCF_031422975.1 Nocardioides sp.
TCTCGGTGGTCACCAACGTGACCGCCGACCACCTCGGCCTGCAGGGCATCGACACGGTCGACCAGCTGGCCGAGGTCAAGTCGGTCGTTGCTCGCATCACCCGCAAGGAGGGGTGGGCCGTCCTCAACGGCGACGACCCGCGCGTGCTGGCGATGCAGTCCATCATCAAGGCCCGGCCCTGGGTGTTCTCGCGCGACCCCGACTCGCCCGCGATCCGCGACATCATCAACATCGGCGGTCGTGCCACGTCGGTCATCGACGGCTGGATCACCGTGCTCACCCCCGGTGCCGATCCGCTGCCGCTGGTCGAGCTGGTCGACGTCCCCATGACCCTGGCCGGCCTGAGCCGGTTCAACATCGAGAACGCCCTCGCCGCCGCCTCCGCAGCGCTCGCGATCGGCATCTCCGCGGACACCGTGGTCGCCGGGCTGAGGACCTTCATGCCGGACGCGGAGCACAACCCGGGCCGAATGAACTTCTTCACTCTTCCCGGTGAGATCACGGTCGTGATGGACCTGGCGCACAACGAGGCGGGGCTGGAGGCGCTCCTGGAGATCATGGAGGGCGTACGCCGACCCGGGGCCCGCCTCCTGCTGGGACTCGGCGCCGTGGGAGACCGAACCGACGAGCTCATCGACTCGCTGGGCGAGATCGGCGCCAAGGGCAGCGACGTCGTCGCGATCGGCCACAAGGAGCGATACCTCCGCGACCGGACCATGGACGAGATCGACGCGCTGCTGCGGGCAGGAGCGGCTCGTGTGGGGGTCACCGACATCACGACCCACACCACGGAGGTCGAGTGCCTGGCGGCGCTCGTCGCGCAGGCGCGGGCCGGCGACGTGATCGGCCTGATGTGTCATGCCGAGCGGCAGGCGGCGTACGACTGGATCACCGACCACGGCGGCACGCCGGACGGTCCCGACCGGCTCGCGGCGAAGGTGCGCGCGACCCTGGTGTGAGCCGGCTCAGACGTCGCCGCGGTCGATCTGCTCCCCGGGCGCGCCGATGTCGACATCGCCCTCGACGATCATCGCCACGAGGCCGGTCGGCGACCGCGTCTCGTGCGCCTCACCCGGCTCCCACACGGCTGCCTCACCCACGCCGATGGTGCGCACCGTGCCGTCGTAGCCGGCGACCTGCGCCTCGCCGGAGAGCACCACGAGCAGCTGCCGGCCCTCGGCCGGGTGCCGCCCGATGATGCCGCCGGGGGCGAGGGAGACCGCGACCAGGTGGGCGTCGGCACAGAGCCCGAACGCGCCGACCGAGAAACCCAGGCTGTGATGCGCGTCGACGCGACGGTGCGGCAGGTCGGCCAGGGACAGGACGCGCACTCAGGCGTCCGCGGGCGCCGTGTAGTCGGGGTCGGCCGCCGGAAGCTCGTCGTTGACCCCCGAGCCCGCCTGCGCCTGCGAGGACCAGTCCTCCAGCTCGCTCATCACCTCGCCGTGCTTGTCCACACAGACCACGACGAGGTCGCCGCGGTTGGCGCGGCTCATCGCGTGCCGGACCGCCTCGATCTCCTCGAGCACCATCTCGACCTGCTTGCACCGTGAGCCCTCGGCCATGGCCGCGCGCACGCCTTCGACCACGAAGCCTGCGACCTCGCCGCGTTCGCGGCCCCGGAGGGCGACGTCCTCGCGGACGATCAGGACGTCGAAGTGCTGCGCCGCGATGTGGCCGAGCTCGCGCATGTCCTCGTCACGACGGTCGCCCGCGGTGGCGATGATGCCGATCCGCGACGGGCGGGCGAGGTCGTGGGAGGACTCCAGGGACTCGCCGACGCGGTCGACGAAGTCGCCCAGCATCTTCATGCCGGGCGCGTTGTGGCAGTAGTCGACGATCACGTTGACGCCGTTGACGTCGACCTCGTTGAGGCGGCCGGGGGAGAGGGAGTAGCACGTCGAGAAGGTGCGCAGGCCCTGCCGGATGACGTGCAGGGGAGCGCCCGCCGCGAACGCGGCCGCGGCCGCACCCAGCGAGTTCTGCACATACATCCGGGCCCGGCCGCCGAAGGTCGCCGGGAGCAGGTGCGTCCAGGCGAGCTGCATCTCGCGGCGACCGTGCTTGACCACGATCATCTCGCCGCGCTCGGACGGGTTGAGCACGAGCGCCTTGCCCCCACGACGGCAGTGCGCGTCGATCATCTCGCGGGCCTTGCTGCCGGGCTCCTCCATGGAGAACCAGATGACTTGGCCCGAGCACTTGCGTCGCATCTCGCGCACCAGCGGGTCGTCGGCGTTGAGGACGGCGTGACCGTCGCGGGGCACGGCCTCGACGAGGACGGCCTTGACGTCGGCCAGCTGCTCGACGGTGTCGATGCCGCGCAGGCCCAGGTGGTCGGGCTGGACGTTGAGCACCACCGCGACGTCGTTGCGCTCGTAGCCCAGGCCCTCGCGCAGGATGCCGCCCCGAGCCACCTCGAAGACGGCCATGTCGACGCGCGGGTTCTGCAGCACCATCCGCGCCGAGCGGGGTCCGGACGCGTCCGCGCGGATCACGAGGCGCTCGTCGATGACGACTCCGTCGGTCGAGGTCATGCCGACCTTGCGGCCCATGCCCTTGAAGATGTGGATGATCATCCGGCTGGTGGTGGTCTTCCCGTTGGTGCCCGTGACCGCGATGATCGGGATCCGCGAGACGGCGCCGGGCGGGAAGAGCATGTCCACGACGGGCTTGGCGATGAACTGCGGCTCACCGATCGTCGGGTGCGTGTGCATCCGGAAACCGGGAGCGGCGTTGACCTCGCAGATCGCGCCGCCGGTCTCACGCACAGGCTCGGTGATGTCGGGACAGATGAAGTCGATGCCGGCGATGTCGAGACCGACCATCCGGGCTGCCTCCTCGGCGATCTCGACGTTCTCCG
>NZ_JANPEO010000205.1:0-2286 GCF_031422975.1 Nocardioides sp.
GATCTTCGAGCCCAGCCAGACCAACGGGTCGAACTTGCGGTCCGCCACTCGTTCCTTCATCGGGATGATGGCGTTGTCGGTGATCTTGATGCCCTCGGGGCAGACCTCGGTGCAGCACTTGGTGATGTTGCACATCCCCAGCCCCGCGGCCCCCTGGGCCAGCTCACGACGGTCGTGGGTGTCCAGCGGGTGCATGTCGAGCTCGGCATAGCGCAGGAAGAAGCGCGGCCCGGCGAACGACTCCTTGTTGTCCTCGTGGTCGCGCACGACGTGGCAGGTGTTCTGGCACAGGAAGCACTCGATGCACTTGCGGAACTCCTGCCCGCGCTCGACATCGATCTGCTGCATGCGGCGCTTGCCGTCGGCGTCGCGCTCGGGCGGAGCGAAGGCCGGCAGCTCCTTGGCCTTCTCGTAGTTGAAGGAGACGTCGGTGACCAGGTCGCGGATCACCGGGAAGCTGCGCATCGGGGTGACGGTGATGACCTCGTCCTCCTCGAAGTCCGAGAGCCGGCACATGCACATGAGTCGCGGCTTGCCGTTGACCTCGGCGCTGCACGACCCGCACTTGCCGGCCTTGCAGTTCCAGCGCACGGCGAGGTCGCCCGCCTGGGTGGCCTGCACGCGGTGGATCGCGTCCAGCACGACCTCACCCTCGGAGACCTCGACCGGGAAGTCCTTGATCTCTCCGCCGTCCTTGTCGCCGCGCCAGATCCGCAGCTTCAGCCTGTAGCTCATGCGAAGTACCTCTTCAGCTCATCGGGCATCACCGGCAACGACTTCTCGTGCAGGTCGACCCCGGTGCCCTCTGCGTTCAGGTTGACCACGAGGTTCTTGGTGCCCCACTCGGGGTTCGGTCCCGGGAAGTCGTCGCGAGTGTGACCGCCGCGCGACTCCTCTCGCGCCAGCGCCGCCTTGGCGATGCACTCGCTGACGATCAGCATGTTGCGCAGGTCGAGCGCGAGGTGCCAGCCCGGGTTGTACTGGCGGTGGCCCTCGACCACCATCGTCATCGCGCGGACCTTGAACGCCTCGATCTCGCTCAGCGACTCCTCGAGCTCGGACCCGGTGCGGATGATCCCGACGAGGTCGTTCATCGCCTGCTGCAGGTCCGACTGGATCGTGTACGGGTTCTCCCCGCCCTCGACCTCGAACGGCGCCAGCGCACTCGTCTGCGCCGCCTTCACGTCGGCCTCGTCCACCTGCGGCCTCGTCTCGCCGAGCGAGTCGGCATACGCCGACGCGGCCTCCCCCGCCCGCTTGCCGAAGACCAGCAGGTCACCGAGCGAGTTGCCGCCCAGCCGGTTGGAGCCGTGCATTCCTCCCGAGCACTCGCCGACGGCGTACAGGCCCGGGACCGCGCTCTCCTGGGTGTCGGCGTCGACCTCGACACCCCCCATGACGTAGTGGCACGTCGGGCCGATCTCCATCGGCTCGGCGGTGATGTCGACGTCGGCGAGCTCCTTGAACTGGTGGTACATCGACGGCAGCCGCTTGCGGATGAACTCGGGCGTACGCCGCGAGGCGATGTCGAGGTAGATGCCGCCGTGGGGCGTGCCGCGACCGGCCTTGATCTCGGAGTTGATGGCGCGTGCGACCTCGTCGCGGGGCAGCAGCTCGGGTGGTCGCCGGTTGTTCAGCTTGTCGTCGTACCACCGATCGGCTTCCTCGATCGTGTCCGCGGTCTCCGCCTTGAAGAACTCCGGGATGTAGTCGAACATGAAGCGCTCCCCGTGCGAGTTCTTCAAGATCCCCCCGTCTCCACGGACCGACTCGGTGACCAGCAGGCCCTTCACCGAGGGCGGCCAGACCATGCCCGTCGGGTGGAACTGCACGAACTCCATGTTGATCAGGCTCGCGCCGGCTCGCATGGCCAGGGCATGTCCGTCGCCGGTGTACTCCCAGGAGTTCGAGGTGACCTTGAAGGACTTGCCGATGCCGCCGGTGGCGAGGATGACGCTGGGGGCGTCGAAGACGATGAAGCGGCCGGACTCGCGCCAGTAGGCGAAGGCGCCCGCGATCGTGCCGTCCTGCTTGAACAGGTCGGTGATCGTGCACTCCATGAACACGTCGATGCCGAGTGCGACCGCGCGCTGCTGGAGCGTGCGGATCATCTCGAGGCCGGTGCGGTCGCCGACGTGGGCGAGGCGGGCGTACTTGTGGCCGCCGAAGTCGCGCTGGCTGATCAGCCCGTCCTCGGTCCGGTCGAACAGCGCGCCCCAGTCCTCGAGCTCCTGCACCCGCTCGGGCGCCTCCTGGGCGTGCAGCTGGGCCATCCGCCAGTTGTTG
>NZ_JANPEO010000206.1:0-1891 GCF_031422975.1 Nocardioides sp.
CGGCCCTCGCGGCCGCACTACCCGGGCTCCTGCTGATGGTCATCCCCGCCTCGGCCGTGCTCGGAGCCGGGGGCGGTCTCGCGCTCGCGAGCGGGATCTCGCGACTTCCCGCGCTGGCCAATCCGGGGAGGTTGGGCACCGTGTCCGCCGGCTTCTACGCCACCGCCTACGTCGGCTTCGGATTCCCGCTGATGATCACCGCGCTCGCCGAGCAGGTCTCGGTGGCTCCCGTTCTGGCGGTCCTGGCCGCGCTATGCGGGGTACTCGCCGTCCAACAGGCACGGGCCCGGTTGTGATACCCCCACCACGCCGTCCCCTGAGTCCAAACCCACCGTGACCGAGGCACGCCGGAGGAGACAAATCTGTTCCGGACGCCGATGGGCTCGCGGAGCGTGCCAGTGGGGAAATCTTCACGCGGGACATGACGACGAGCCGACGCTCTCGTGGCTATTGGGGTCCGGCGTGGGGCGGAAGACCGTTGGCGTCTCTGGCCCGATTCACGACCTCAAGCACGAAGTCACCTGTGGCCAAGGTGCTCGCGGCTCACCGGGGCCTGTCAATGTTCATTCGACTTAGTTGCGCAGTGGGGTCGATCCAGGATCGGACGCTTCTACGCGTGACCAGTCACGACCGTCAGTCGTCCGTCCTACCCTCAGCGGCATGACCGCGAACCGCGATGAGTCGTGTGCGTCCGGCGGTTCG
Source organism: Nocardioides sp. (assembly GCF_031422975.1). Classification (GTDB taxonomy): domain Bacteria; phylum Actinomycetota; class Actinomycetes; order Propionibacteriales; family Nocardioidaceae; genus Nocardioides. The sequence continues at coordinate 703 of NZ_JANPEO010000206.1, forward strand.
GGGATGACGGTCTGGAGGTGGTCGTCATCGATCCCGAACGCACCTTGCCAGAAACCGCCCACGTGGCTTCGCGCTGCTCGAGGTCATCGACCACATCGAGTGTATCGACAATGATTTCGTCGGCCGTCCAGCCAGACCCTGACCTCCGCGCATGCGGTCCCGGCGCGTGGCCACTCTGAGTTCGCCGACTGCAGCTCCAAGGAGGCGCTGGGCGATAGGGTCCTGCGGCTTCGGAGACATCTGACAAGACCTCGACCCCATTTCGGCGAGAAACCCAATCCCGATTGTGAGCTCCTCACTATCGGATGTGGCCGCTGTCACTCACTCTCGACAGGTTGACGTGTGAGCGGGGTCACGACCGCCCACCACACCCCAGCACGTACGAGGATCAGGAGTCGCATGCGTCACACCAGAGCGCGTAGTTCGGTCGTTTCGGGTCACGAGTCCCGGTGCTGAGCGTTGTTGGCCTGACCACCGGGTACGGCGCCAACAAGGCGGTCCTCGACTCGGTGGACCTTCCCGTGCCCGACGGACGGATCGTCGCGGTTCTCGGCAGCAACGGGGCCGGCAAGTCCACCCTGCTGCGGGCGATCTCCGGGACCCTCCCGATGCACGGCGGCACCCGGTACGCCGGCACCATCGAGCTCGACGGGGTCGCCATCCACAAGCTCAGCGCCGCCGGGGTCACCCGCGCCGGGATCGTCCAGTCTCCCGAGGGCCGACAGGTCTTCGGCCGGATGACCGTCGAGGAGAATCTCCGCGTCGGTGCGCTCACTACCCCGCGCTCTCGTCGCGCCGCGGCCCGCGACCGGGTGATGGACCTGTTCCCGGTGCTGCGCGATCGCAGCGAGCAGCGCGGTGGTCTCCTCTCGGGAGGCGAGCAGCAGATGCTCGCCATCGGACGAGCGCTGATGGCCGAGCCTGCCGTCCTGCTCCTGGACGAACCCTCCCTGGGATTGGCGCCGAAGCTCATCGAGCAGATCGGCGACATCGTCCAGGCCATCAACTCTCAGGGCACCCCGGTGGTGCTGGTTGAGCAAAACGCCGCCATGGCCCTGCGGGTGGCGCACGACGCGGTCGTCCTGGAGGTGGGTCGCGTCGCGATGGCCGACACCGCCGAGGCGTTGGCCAACTCCGAGGACATCCAGGCTCTCTACCTCGGCGGCCACGCCGGCCACCACGACGAGGC
>NZ_JANPEO010000207.1:0-5465 GCF_031422975.1 Nocardioides sp.
CCCCTCGAGGCCGAAGGTGTGGCTGAACCGGCGCCACAGCTCGTCGGGTGCCGCACCCGGCCGCGGCACCGTGACGAGGTGCACCTGCTCGGGCGGCAGCGTCGCGCCCCAACGGTCGAGGATGTCCGGGATCTCCTGCGCACCCCAGAACCATGAACCGATCCGGGTGTCGCGTGCCGGGTCGCGGATCATGTCCAGGAAGTGCGCGTAGGAGACGAGGCTGCGGTGCTTGATGTTCTCCTGCCACTCCGCGGGGACCTGGCGCACGAGGTCGCGTGCGGACACGATCAGGTGCACCTCGACCCCGTGGCCGAACGACGTCAGGGCCCGGTCGATCTGCGTCGGGGAGGCGGTCGAGAGGATCTCGTGGCTGATGATCGAGGTGCCGTGCCAGCCGCGGATCTCGGCAGCCAGCCGGTCCCACGCGCCGACGGCCTGTGTCTCCAGCCCGCCCCACGTCAGCCGCATCAGGTCGAGCGCGGCGAGGAAGTGCCCGTCGAACCGGTCGGCGGGATAGAGGATGCCCTGCCGGCGCAACGCCGCGCGATTGCGGAACAGCACGTCCTGCAGGTAGGACGTGCCGGTCTTCGGGGTGCCGACGTGAAGCAGGACCTTCCTCATCACAGTCCCTTCCACGTGTCGTCCACCAGCATGCGTACGGCGAGGTCCAGCACGAGCTGCCCCGACGCCGCGCTCGGCGCGTCCGGCGCCGCTGACCCGGTCGGAACGAGCGATGCCGGATCCCCGACGACAGGGTAGCCAGCGCGGCTCAGTTGCCGGGCCATCCGCTCCGCGGCGACCCGCACCCACTCGCGGTGCTCGTTCGGCAGCGCCACGGGCGGAGTGCCGGTGACCGGCATCCGCGGCAGCAGCGTGCGGGTCATCAGCGCGGCCCGCTCCTGTGGCGGCACCAGCAACCCCATGACGCTGGCGATCCGTCGGGACAGCTCGGCAGCGTCGGCTCCGGGCCGGACGAGCGGGGGCAGGCGGCGTACGCCCACCAACGCCGGTAGGCGCGACCGGTCGAACACCACGGTGACGCGTTCATGGCGCGCGAGGTGCCGCTCGGCGACGGACGGAAGGTCGATGCGGGGCGGTAGGTCGTCGCGCTGCTGCCAGAAGCGCAACCATGCCAGCCAGCCACCGGAGCCGCGTTCGAAGCACCGACGACTCCACACGTCGACCAGCATCTCCTCGAGCGGGCCGCCGAGGATCACGGTGGTCGTGCCGGCGCCGCCCGGCGATCGGCCGCGGCCGGTCAGGTGGTCGCGCACCTGGGCGACGTCGAGCGGGTCACCGGCCAGGCGACAGCCGCGCCGCCAGCCACGCCGCAGCCGAGGCGTCGGCGCGGACGGGCCGAGGGCGACGACGTCCTCGGCCAGGACGCTGGTGGCCACGCGGATCAGCTCGTCCACCGGGAGCTGGGCAGGGTCGACGGGTTGTGGTCCGTACGGCGACGACGCGACGCCGACCAGGGCCAGGTCGGGCTTCCCGCGGCCGGGAGCGGGCGCGGCGAGCACCCGGTCCGCGAGCCGGGCGTCGTTGTTGCCCGCCCGGTTGAGCGTGCGCAGGAGCTCCAACTGCTGGGCGCCGGGCAGCACCCGGGCGATGGGCGGCGCCTCACCCGACCATGCGAGCCAGGGAGTGGTGCCACCGTCGCGCAGGTGCATGACCCAGCCCCAGGCGCGGGCGGTCCCCACGGGGCTCAACGTTCGCGCAGCCGGCGGGCCTGCTGGCGCAGCTTGTGGCCGAGGTCGTCGCTCGGGGTGCGCTCGGCTGCCTCGCGGGTCATCGTCGTGAGCGCGTCGAGGGCCGCGCCCAGCTGCAGCTTGGGGCTGACCCGGTCGGGGTCGCGCCACTGCATGTCGGGGTCGGGCCGGATCGGACGCAGGTCCTCGACGTCACCGATCACGTCGACGCCGCTGCCCTTGATCCAGTCGATCCACAGCTCGGCCTGGGCGTCGGCGAAATCGAAGCGGTCCGGAGGCAGCCGGACCGGGAAGGAGTCGCGTGCGACCAGCACCTCCTGCGCCAGCAGCTCGCGGATGAGGCCGTCATAGGTCGCGTCGCGCCACATCGGCAGCTCGAGGCGTCGGTTGAGGCGGCGGACGAGCTGGGTCTCCGCGATCCCCAGGGACCGGTTGGAGCGCTCCGAGTCGAGCGGCGCCCACATCGGGTCGATGCCGAACGCACGGCAGAAGCGGAGCCACAGCTCGTTGCCGGTCGGGCCGCGGTCGTGCGGGACCGTGACGACGTGCACGCGCTCGGGCGGCAGCTTGGCGCCCCAGGTGCCGAGCACGGTCGGCAGGTCCATCGCACTGCGGAACCAGGTCTGTCCGCGCTCGACCTTGTTGAGGAAGCGCCCGAAGGTCCACTTGCGCCCCTGCTTGATGCTCTCCTGCCACGCAGCGGGCAGCTGGCGCCCGAGGTCGCGCGCGGAGTAGACGACGTGGACCTCGCTGTCGGAGAGGTCGTTCATCACCCGCGCGATGGTGTCGGGCTTGGCCGGCGCGAGGATCTCGTGGCTGATCACCACCGTGCCTCGGGCACGGCGGACGCGCTTGACCATCGTGTCCCAGGAACCGGCGGCATGACCGGGCGTGCCGCCCCAGTCCTGGTCGAGCAGGTCGAGCGCGGCGCGGAAGTGGAAGAGGTCGGCGTCGACGAACCGGTTCTTGGTCGGGATCGTCACGCCGTGCTCGGCCAGCGAGGCCTGGTTGAGCATCAGCCGGTCCTGCAGGTAGGTCGTCCCGGTCTTCGGGGCGCCGATGTGGAGATAGACGACGCGGCTCATGGGCTCATCCTGCCCGATCAGCCAGCGGCGAGCGCGCGCACCACGGCACTGGGGCTGGGGCGGCCGAGGTGCTTAGCCATCCACACGCTCGTGGCGACCACGGCATCGAGATCGACGCCGGTCTCGATCCCGAGACCGTTCAGCATCCAGACGAGGTCCTCGGTGGCGAGGTTGCCCGTGGCGCTCTTGGCATACGGGCACCCCCCGAGGCCGCCCGCGCTGGCGTCGTACGTCGAAATGCCCTCCTGCAACGCGGAGTAGGCGTTGGCCAGGGCCTGGCCGTAGGTGTCGTGGAAGTGCATGGCGAGGTCGTCGATCCGCATCCCGGCAGCGACGAAGCCCCCGATCAGGTCCTTGACGTGGCCGGCCGTGCCGACGCCGATCGTGTCGCCGAGGCTGAGCTGGCTGGCACCGAGGTCGAAGAGCCGCTTGCCGACGCCGACGACCTGCTCGATCGGGACCGCACCCTCCCAGGGGTCGCCGAAGCACATGGAGACATACGCCCGGACGTCGAGCCCGGCCGCCCGCGCCCGGGTCACGGTCGGTTCGAACATCGCGAACTGCTCGTCGAGGGACCGGTTGAGGTTCTTGCGCGCGAAGGTGTCGGTGGCACTGCCGAAGATGGCGATGTGCGTGAGGCCGAGCTCGAGCGCGCGGTCGAGGCCCCGCTCGTTGGGGACCAGGACCGGCAGGTCCTTGCCGGCGTCGCCGAGGCGGGCCATCACGTCCGCGGCGTCCGCCAGCTGCGGGACCCAGGTCGGGTGCACGAAGCTCGTCGCCTCGACGATCGGGAGCCCGGCCGCCACGAGGCGCTCGATGAACTCGACCTTCACGTCGGTGGAGATCACGCCCGACTCGTTCTGCAGGCCGTCGCGGGCGCCGACCTCGTAGATGGTGACCTTGCTGGGGATCATTCGGCTGCCTCCACGACGATGAGGGTGGCGCCGAGCGCGACCTGCTGGCCGGCCGCGACGTTGACCTCGGTGATCGTCCCGGCGAAGGGCGCCGTGAGTGCGAGCTCCATCTTCATCGCCTCCATGGCACCCAGCGTCTCACCCTCCGCGACCTGCTGGCCGACGCTGACGAGGACGTCGAGGACGGTGCCGGGCATCGGCGCGACCAGGGTGCCGTCGCCGAGCGCCGGGCCGTGGTCTCCGAACGCGTCGGGCCGCTCGAAGACGAAGCGCTGCCCGTGGCGGGAGACCTCGACGGTGTGGGCCCCGGCGTTGACGAAGGCCGTCTCGTCGCGATCGTCGATGGTGAGGACGACGACGTGGTCGGCGAGGCGGCGTTCTCGCACCGCACGACCGTCGATCGTGCTGGCCGCGACGTCCACCGTGAGCTCGTGGACCTCGCCGCCGTGCTCGAGCGCGACCAGTGTCGGTGCCCTGGGTCCGGCAGAGCGCCAGCCGTCGGCTGCGAACGGGTGGCCGGGGTCGTCCGCGAATCGCGGGCTGTCCAGCGCGGCGTCCACCCACGCGGCCAGCTGCAGCGCGATGTCCGCGGTCGGCGCAGGCACCTCGGCCCCGATGTCGACGTGGTCGAGCCAGGCAGTGTCGATCGTCGCGTCGCGGAACTCGTCGCTGGCGGCGAGCGCGCGCACGAAGCCCAGGTTGGTGGTCAGGCCGAGGACGGCGGAGTTGTCGAGGGCGTCGATCAGCCGCAGCCGTGCTGCCTCGCGGTCCTCGCCCCACGCGATCACCTTGCCGAGCATCGGGTCGAAGTTGGTGCTGACGACCTGGCCCGATTCGAGGGCGTGGTCGACGCGAGCGCCCTCGGACCACCGCACCAGGTCGGCGCGACCGGCCTGGGGCAGGAAGCCGCCGAACGAGTCCTCGGCATAGACCCGCGCCTCGATGGCGTGGCCCTCGAGGGTGACGTCGTCCTGGCTGAAGCCGAGCGGCTGGCCCGCCGCGATCCGGAGCTGGAGTCCGACGAGGTCGATCCGCTCGCCGCGGACGCGCACGACCTCCTCCGTCACCGGGTGCTCGACCTGCAGCCGGGTGTTCATCTCGAGGAAGTAGACCTCGCCGGAGTCGCTGTCGAGCAGGAACTCGACCGTGCCGGCGTTGGTGTAGCCCACCGCGCGCGCGAGGTTGACCGCACTGCTCGTGATGACGTCGCGCTGGGCGTCGGTGATCGTCGGGGCCGGGGCCTCCTCCAGCACCTTCTGGTGCCGGCGCTGGGTGGAGCAGTCACGCTCGAAGAGGTGCACGGCCTGTGCGTGCTCGTCGGCGAACACCTGCACCTCGATGTGACGGCCGTGCTCGACGTACTTCTCGATCAGGATCGTGTCGTCGCCGAAGGCGGAGAGCGCCTCGCGCTTGGCAGCGGCCAGCGCGGCGGCGTACTCCCCCGCACTCCGGACGATCCGCATGCCCTTGCCGCCGCCGCCGGCCGCGGCCTTGACGAGGACGGGATAGGCGAACGTCGCCGGTTCGACGTCGTTGGCGTACGACGGCACGACCGGGACGCCTGCCGCGATGGCGACCTCGCGCGCGGCGTCCTTCTTGCCCATCTTGTCCATCACATCGGCGCTCGGGCCGACCAGGACAAGGCCCTCGACGGCCTCCACGGCGCGCGCGAACGCGGACCGCTCGGTGAGGAAGCCGTAGCCGGGGTGGATCGCGTCCGCGCCGCTCTCTCGAGCGGCGGCGTCCATGGCGTCGAT
>NZ_JANPEO010000208.1:0-1667 GCF_031422975.1 Nocardioides sp.
CACCCCAACGAAGCACCTCGGGTCGAGGACCTGGATGCGGCGATGGCTGAGATCGAGGCGCTGGCCGGCGCCCACGACAAGGTGCGGGCCGTGGGGGAGACCGGGCTCGATCACTTCCGCACCGGCGCGGAGGGCCTGGCGGTCCAGCAGGAGAGCTTCCGGCGGCACATCGACCTCGCCAAGCGCCTCGAGAAGACGCTGGTCATCCACGACCGGGACGCGCACGAGGAGGTGCTGCGGATCGTGGACGAGGAAGGGCCGCCCGACCGCTGGGTGATGCACTGCTTCTCCGGTGACGTCGACCTGGCCCGGGCCTGCCTCGACCGCGGGGCCCACCTGAGTTTCGCCGGCACGCTCACCTTCAAGAACGCCGCCGACCTGCGCAGTGCGCTCGCCATCACGCCGCTCGACCGCATCCTCGTCGAGACCGACGCGCCGTACCTCACCCCGGTCCCGTTCCGCGGGCGGCCCAACGCGTCCTACCTCGTCCCGCACACCGTGCGCGCCATGGCGCAGGTCCGCGGAGGCGACCTCGAGACCCTCTGTCGGGCGATCAACGACAACACGGAAGCGGCCTTCGGCGGCACCTGGTAGAGGCCGCAATGACGTGTGTGACCGCGCTCACCCCGGCCGAGATGCCGGACACGTTCGGCCCCGAATCGGGTGCTTCGACTTTGCACTACCGACCGGAACCGTTATCGTCTTGTGATTGTTGGCCGGGATCGGGAACGATTCGCCAGCGCCCGGAGGCGGTGTATGAGCCCCTCCGCGAGTCCCCCGCTCGCAACTCGCCCCATCGCACCTGGTGGTCAAGGCTGCACGCGGACGCGCTGACGCCCCGAGGCCCGGACAGGTCTACGTTCGGAGAAACGTGCGTTCACGCATCGCCCACCTCAGCAAGTCCAAGGCTCTTCTCGCGACCCTCGTGGCCGTCATCGTGGTCGCCGTCGGCGGCTCGACGATGGGCTATGCAGCCCTCAGCAAGTCGGTGACCCTGTCCCTCGACGGACAGGCCGAGACCGTCACCGCCATGGGTGGCACGGTCGCTGACGTCCTGGCCGCCGAAGGCGTTGAGATCACCGACAAGGACCTCGTGGCCCCCTCCCTCGACGAGCCGGTCGCGGACGGCAGCCGCATCTCGGTCCAGTTCGGCCGCCCGCTCGAGCTGAGTGTTGACGGCGAGGAGCGCACCTACTGGGTGAACTCCACCGACGTGGCGAGCGCCCTGGGCGAGATCGGTCGCGGCTTCTCGACCGCAGACCTCTCGACCAGTCGTGACGCCGTGATCTCACGCAGCGGCTTGCGCCTGGAGGTCGTCACGCCCAAGACCATCAAGGTCAAGGTCGGCAAGCAGGAGTTCGAGCAGACGAAGCTCAAGGCGCTGACCGTGGGCGACGTCTTCGACGATCTCGACGTGAAGGTCTCCAAGCACGACGAGGTGTCGCCCAGCCTCGACACCGAGATCACAGACGGCGACAAGATCGTCCTCACCGACATCCGCATCGTCACCAAGCGGGTCAAGGACGAGGCCATCGACTACACCGTCGTCGAGCGCGAGGACTCCTCGCTGTACGTGGGCGACGACGAGACCGTCCGCGCGGGCCGTGACGGCGTGCGCGACGTGACCTACAAGCTGACCGTCCGCAACGGCCAGGTCATCGCGACCA
>NZ_JANPEO010000209.1:0-5625 GCF_031422975.1 Nocardioides sp.
GCCGGCGCCGTACAGGTCACGCGCCGCGTCGAGCGTGGCGGTCCGCGCCTGGGCGTAGGTGGTGCCCGAGGTCATGTAGACCGTCAGGGCGCGGTACCAGATCTTCGCGGCCGCATCGCGGCCGATGCCGGTGACGGTCGAGCCGTTGCACGTCGGCGAGTTGTGGGCCACGCCACCGATCGTCTTGGCGCCCGAGCCCTCGGCGAGCAGGTAGAAGAAGTGGTTGCCCACGCCCGAGGAGTAGTGGACGTCGAGGGCCTGGGTGCCCGTGCTCCAGCAGTTCGGCGAGCTGCCGTCGGCGATCGGGTTGTCCATCCGCCGGAAGCCGACGTGCTTCTTGAGGTCGAACTCCTCGCCGATGAGGTAGTCGCCCGGGTCGTTGGCGTTGGCCGCGCTGAACTCGACCAGCGTGCCGAAGATGTCCGAGGTGGACTCGTTGAGACCACCCGACTCGCCGGAGTAGGTCAGCCCCGCGGTGTTCTCCGTGACCCCGTGCGTCATCTCGTGCCCGGTCACGTCGAGGGAGACCAGCGGCCCGAAGTCCACGCCGTCGCCGTCGCCGTACGTCATCTTCGTGCCGTCCCAGAAGGCGTTGACGTAGTTCTTGCCGTAGTGGACGCGGTTGAAGGAGCCGGTGCCGTTGCCGAAGATGCCGTTGCGGCCGTGGACTGCCTTGAAGTAGTCCCAGGTCACGTTGGTGCCGTACTGCGCGTCCACACCGGCCGACTCGCGGTTGGCCGTCGTCCCGCTGCCGAACACCGTGTCCGGCGAGGAGAACGTCGTGCCCGCCTTGCAGCCGGACCCGAAGATCTGGCACAGGACCGAGTCGGTCGCGTTGTTCATGTCGGTCGTGTAGGTCCCGCCACGCGTCGCGTCCTTGAGCTGGTACGCCGAACCGGACTGCGCCACCTGCAGCGGAACCGCTCCGGAGTAGAGCGACTGGCCCTGGCCGTCCACATTGACCACCTGCTGCTCGCTGCGCAGGACCTTGCCGGACTTCGCGTCGACGTACGTCGCGAGGCGACTGGGCGTGCCGTCGGCCTGGACGCCGCTGGTGACGATCTCCCAGGCGAGCCGCGGCGCGGCGCCGATGGCGTCGACGACGAGCGTCCTGCCGCTGACGTCGCGGTCGCCCGTGATCGCGTCGGTGACCTGCGAGGGGGCGAGCGCGCTGGTGATCGCCCTGGTGGGGGTGATCGCGGGCGTCGTCGCGAGCGTCAGGGGCGCCGCGAGCGTCTGGCTGGCGGCCACCAGAGCGCCGTCCGGACCCTGGTGGACGACCAGGTCGCCACCGATGACCGGCAGGCCGTGGAAGGTGCGGTCGACGCGGGTGTGGGTGGTGCCGTTGGCGTCCACGATGCTGCCGCGCTCGACGAAGGCCTGACCCGTGGCGGCACGGGCGACGCCCGGGTGCTGTCTCAGGGCGGCAATGGCGCTGTCGCCCGATGATGCTGCGTCGGCTGTGGCACCGGTGACGGCGAGGCCGGCAAGTCCGAGCGCTGCGGCGGCCAAGGAGGCCAGGCTGATGGGGGTACGCATGTAGACGTAGTCCTTTCGATCCCGAGTTCGATTCAGACCACCGTGTCAGCACGCGGCTGCTCACCGACAGGTCTGGCGCGGTGCAGGCCTTCGCATCGCACGAACCTGCACAACGTCAGCGGCGGCCGCGCGTTACGCCCGGTCGAGCGGGAGGAAGTGCTCCAGACCGACCGTGAGGCCCGGGTGGCTCGCGATCTGACGCAGGCCGGTCAGGACGCCGGGCGCGAAGGAGGCCCGGTCGAGCGAATCGTGGCGGATCGTGAGGGTCTCCCCCACGCCCCCGAGGATGACCTCCTGGTGCGCCACGAGTCCGCGGATCCGCAGGCCGTGGACCCGGACCCCGTCGACAACCGCACCACGCGCGCCGGCGAGCCCCGTGGAGGTGGCGTCCGGCATCGGCGCGCTGCCGGCCTGACGACGAGCCTGCGCGATGAGCTCGGCGGTACGCCGCGCCGTACCGGACGGAGCGTCGGCCTTGTCCGGATGATGCAGCTCGACGACCTCGACGGACTCGAAGAAGGGCGCCGCCTGTGCGGCGAAGCGCATCATCAAGATGGCGCCGATGGAGAAGTTGGGGGCGACCAGGACGCCGGTCTCCTTGGCGTCATGGAGCCACTGCTTGAGCTGTTCGAGGCGCTCGTCGTCGAAGCCGGTGGTGCCGACGACGGCGTGGATGCGGTGCTCGATGCAGAACTCGAGGTTGGCCATCACCACGTCGGGGTGGGTGAAGTCGACGACCGCCTGCGCCCCACTGCTGACGAGCTCGCCGATGTCGTCACCGGCGTCGATCTGCGCGACCAACGCGAGGTCCGGGGCCGCCTCGACGGCTCGGCAGATCTCCGCGCCGACCTTGCCGCGCGCACCCAGGACCCCGACCTTGAACTGTTCGCTCACGGGCTCAACCTACTGCGATGACTGATCGCTGGGTGGCGGTGCCTGACGCGTGAACCAGGAAGTGGCAGGCTGTGGCCATGCCAGTTCAGACGATCCCGCCGCGCATCCGATGGGCAGTGGAGCTCATGGACGTCCAGCCCAACGATCAGGTGCTCGAAATCGGGTGCGGACCGGGCGCCGGCGCGGAGCTGATCTGCGGCAAGCTCGAGACAGGCAAGCTCTTCGCCATCGACCGCTCCGAGTCGGGCGTCGACCGGACCAAGCGCCGCAACCAGAAGTCCGTCGATGCCGGGCGGCTCGTCGTGCGCCAGATCGACCTCGCCACTCTGCGCGTCCCCGTGAAGCGGCTCACGAAGGTGTTTGCGTTCAACGTCAACCTCTTCTGGGTCCGCCGCTGCGACGACGAGATGGCCCTGCTCCACGAGCGGGTCGTCCCCGGCGGCGCCGTCTACCTCTTCTACGAGGCCGGCCGCCCCGAACTCGTGCCCAACATCGTGAAGAAGACCTCCGAGGCCCTTGTCCGCAGCGGCTTCCGGGTGTCCGTGGTGGAGCAGAAGGCCCCCGCCGTGATCGGGATCATCGGCAGGCGCTGACCCGCCTGCGGCGTACGCCGATCTGCGTCCACGAACTGGCGGCGCCCGACATGTCCGCGTGGCGCCCGCGAACTGGCGGCGCCCGACATGTGTTTCGTCGATCTCACTGTCGTTTCCCGCCAGTTGCTGTGCGGACCGTGACTCGCTTCAGGAACGCGGCCCGACCCGACGGTGTGTACAGCGACAGCCGCAACAACGCCAGCCACGGTCGGATGCGCGCCGGGTCGTGGTCTCGACCGACGGCGTGGTCGGCATCGCGGAGTACGCCGAGTGGCCGCTGCACGACGTCGGAGGCGGTGTATCCGCGGCGCACGTATCCACCCACATCGAGGCGCCGCTCCCTCCGGAGGTCGTCGCGGTGCTGCTCGGGATCGCGGTGATGTCCGCCGTCGAACTCGTGGAGTGAGTTCGTGCTCGTCAAGTGGAGGTCCGCGCGGGCGATGAACTCACCGTGCTCGTCCCAGATCTCGACCTGCGGCTCCACATCGATCCCGAGCACCACGTGCAGGATCCGGAGCAGCGTCTCCCAGGGCGACTCGGCCCGTCCGTCGGCCCACCCAAGCGCGGCCAGCAAGGCGCGTCTTCCCCGACGATGCGGCGTACACACGGCTTTCAGCTCCTGCAGAGTCACGTCTCCTGCATGCACGGCGCTGTCGATCAGGACCACCAGGTCGATGAACGAAAGCCACCGTGCGCAGGCCAGCACGACCTCGGCCGGCGCGGCACACCGGAGCCCGGCGACCACGTCGTGGGGTATCGGTTCAGGGTGCCGACTGGTCCGGATGCCTGCTCGCAAGGGGCGGGGGTCGTCCAACTGCATCGCGACGAGGACGGGCGTCTCGGCGGGCAACGGCGGCAACGCCCATCCTCGAATCCGGGCCGCCGTGAGCGCGGTGAAGCACCCGTGTCTGGTCAGCAGGAGTTGCCAACCGGCCAAGTCCGCCCGCCACTCATCCTCGGACTCCCCACCGTCGAGCCGACGACGATGGACACCCCTCGTCACTGGCTGGAAGCACACCCTCCTGGGGCAGCCACGGACGGCATTCACTGCGAGATCAGTCATCCCGCCAGCGTCGGCCCGGCCACCGACGTCGGTGGCAGGTGTCTCGCCACGCCTGTGGATGAGGGATTCCCGGCCCAACCTGGGGACGCGTTGAGGCACACGAGTCACCCAGCCGCGCAGCATCAACTGGCGGCGTACGACATCGGTCCTCGCAGCAAAGGTCGGCCGCGGCATCAACTGGCGGGCCCCGACGTGCATTTCGCCGATTCACATGTCGGGCGCCGCCAGTTCGCGCGCGCCCCATGCGGCCCAGCCAGGAGCAGCGTCAGGCGGGGCCGACGATGGCCAGGACCTCCGGCTGCGCGAACAGTGCAGCCGCCACCGAGCGGACCTCGTCGAGCGTGACCCCCTCGATCCGCGCGATCACGTCGTCGATCGAGAGGAAGTCGTCGTAGACGAGCTCCGCCTTGCCGAGCCGCGACATCCGGGAGCCGGAGTCCTCCAGCCCGAGCACGAGCCCACCGCGGAGCTGGCCCTTGCCGCGGGCCAGCTCGTCGGCGGTGATGCCGTCGGCCGCCACCTTGGCGAGCTCCGCGCGCACGGTGGCGAGGACGTCGTCCAGCTTGCCGGGCAGGCACCCCACCGCGACACCGACGAGTCCGGCGTCGGCGTGGTGCGAGGCGAAAGAGTAGACCGAGTAGGCCAGCCCGCGGTGCTCGCGGACCTCCTGGAAGAGCCGCGAGGAGGTGCCGCCACCGAGTGCGGTGTTGAGGATGCCGAGGGCGTAGCGGCGCTCGTCGGTGCGGGTCAGTCCCTTCATCCCGAGCACGACGTTGACCTGCTCGAAGGGGCGCTTGGTGCGTGACTCCCCCGGCGACACAGCGCGCGCCTTGGTGGAGTTGCGTGGCTCGACGGGGACCGAGGTGCCGCCGAGGAAGTCCTGGCGCGCGAAGGCGCGGCGTACGTCGCGGACGACCTTGGCATGGTCGAGGTTGCCCGCGACCGAGACCACCATGTTGTCGGCGCGGTAGTGGCGGCGAAAGAACCGGAGGACCTGCTCGCGGGTCATCGAGGTGATGGAGCCCACGGTGCCGGCGATCGGGCGCCCCAGTGGGGAGTCGCCGAAGGCCTGGTGGGCGAAGAGGTTGTGGACGACGTCGTCGGGGTCGTCGTCGTGCATGGCGATCTCGTCGAGGATCACGTCGCGCTCGGCCTCGACGTCGGCGGTGGTGATCAGGGAGCTGGTGATCATGTCGCCGAGCACGTCGACCGCGAGCGGCAGGTCGTCGTCGAGCACGCGCGCGTGGAAGCAGGTGTACTCCTTCGCGGTGAAGGCGTTGAACTCGCCGCCGACCGCGTCCAGCGCCACCGAGATGTCGAGCGCAGAGCGCTCGCGGGTGCCCTTGAAGAGCAGGTGCTCGAGGCAGTGCGAGCAGCCGTGCAGGGCCGGGGTCTCGTCGCGTGAACCGACGTTGACCCACACCCCGATGCTCGCGGAGCGGGCACCGGCCATCTGCTCGGTGACGACTCGCAGGCCGCCGGGCAGGACCGTACGCCGAATGCGGGACGTCACCTGGCCGTCGGCGTCCTTGACGG
>NZ_JANPEO010000210.1:0-2849 GCF_031422975.1 Nocardioides sp.
CGACCCCGACGCCCACCCCGACCCCGACGCCCACCCCGACGCCGACGCCCACCCCGACCCCGACGCCCACGGCCGTCCCGGCGACCCGGGATCTCGCGGTCAGCATCACGACGCTCGACCGCAAGGCGCTCGACGAGGACCTCGCCGTGACCACGACCGGGATCCCCTCCGGGGAGACCGCGACCGTCACGATCTCCGGCAGCAACACCAGGGCGCTCACCAGCAGCGACGAGCGCTGTCACGTCGAGGGGGCGCGCCTCGTCTGCACGGTCACCGGGTCGGCACCCGTCGCCGTACGCGCCCAGCGCCTCCCCAACGGCAACGCCAGCGTGAGCGTGGTCGTGGCGAGCAACGCCGGTCAGGACAGCTTCCCGGACGACAACTCCGCGACGCTGGTGCTCGACTCCCGACCCTAGGGCTTTTCCCCGGCCTTCCCTTCGTCGTGTAGGAAGGTGTCATGACCGTCACCAGACTCCTTGCTCGTCCGATGCTGGCCTCCATGTTCATCGTGGGAGGTGTCAGCGCCCTCAAGAATGCCGATGCGCTGGCTGCCACAGCCCAGCCGGTTGCCGACAGGTTCGTGCCGCTCGTGCAGCGGATGGCGCCGCAGGCGCCGATCCCGACCAACGCCACGACGCTGGTGCGCCTCAACGCGGGCGCCCAGATCCTCGCCGGCGCTGCGCTCGCGACCGGGCGCGCCCCGCGCCTGGCCTCGACCGTGCTGGCAGCGACCCTGGTCCCGTCCACGCTGGCCGGCCACCGCTACTGGGAAGAGACCGACCCGGCCGCCAGGGGCAACCAGAAGGTGCACTTCTTCAAGAACGTCTCGATGTTCGGCGGACTCCTCATCGCCGGCGTCGACACCGACGGCAAGCCCGGCGTGGCATGGCGGGCGCGTCGCGCCGCCACCGACGTCAAGCGCGAGGCCCGGCGGCTCGCCAAGGACGCCCGGCACGAGGCCAAGCTCGCCCGGGCGCAGCTCGGCTGATCGCACACCCGGTCGGCTCGCCCGGCACCGATAAGGTGCTCGGGTGACCTCTCTCGCGGACCCGTGGCCGGCGCCTCGCCCCACCCGCCCGGTCGAGGGGGTCGTGTCGCTGCCCGGCAGCAAGTCCCTGACCAACCGCGCCCTGATCCTCGCCGCGCTCGCCGACGGCCCGAGTGTCGTACGCCGACCGCTGCGCTCGCGCGACACGATGCTGATGGCCGCCGGGCTGGCCGCGATGGGCGTCGGCGTCGCGGACGAGGATGACGACTGGCGGATCACCCCCGGGGCGCTCACTCGCGACGCCGACGTGGACTGCGGCCTCGCCGGCACGGTGATGCGGTTCGTGCCGCCGGTCGCCGGCCTGTCGACGGGCACCATCGCGTTCGACGGCGACCCGCACATGCGGCGACGCCCGGTCGGCGAGGTGCTGACGGCCCTTGCCGGCCTGGGCGTGGACATCCACGACGACGGCCGCGGCTCGCTGCCGTTCGTCGTGCGCGGCACCGGCTCCGTCCGGGGCGGAACCGTCGTGATCGACGCCAGCGCGTCGTCGCAGTTCATCTCGGCGCTGCTGCTGGCCGGCGCGCGCTACGACTCCGGCGTCGACATCCGACACGACGGCAAGCCGGTGCCCTCGCTGCCCCACATCGAGATGACGATCGCGATGCTCCGCGCACGCGGCGTCGACGTGGACGACACCGACGTCCACCGCTGGGCCGTCGCGCCCGGGCCGATCGCCGCTCTCGACGAGGCGATCGAGCCGGATCTGTCCAACGCCGCGCCGTTCCTGGCGCTGGCCGCGACGACGGGCGGCATCGTCACGATCCGCGACTGGCCCACGACCACGACGCAGCCCGGCGACGACCTGCGCCACGTCCTGACGCAGATGGGCTGCGAGGTGTCGCTCGACGACACCGGCCTCACCGTTCGCGGCAACGGCGGGCTCCAGGGCGTCGACCTCGACCTGCACGACATCGGTGAGCTGACGCCCGCGATCGCCGCACTCTGCGCGCTGGCGGACTCTCCCTCCCACCTGCGCGGCGTCGGCCACATCCGGGGCCACGAGACCGACCGGTTGGCGGCGCTCGCGACCGAGCTGGGCAACCTGGGGGCCGACGTGACCGAGCATCCCGACGGGCTCTCGATCCGCCCCGCTCCCCTGCACGGCGGCGTGTTCTGCACGTATGCCGACCACCGCATGGCCCACGCCGGCGTGATCATCGGCTCCGCCGTCGACGGGGTGCTGGTGGAGAACATCGCCACCACGGCCAAGACCTTCCCCGACTTCCCCGGCGCCTGGCTGGACCTGGTGGGCCCGGATCCGGTGGGCACGGCGTGAGCAACCGCTACACCGATCACGACGTGGAGCACTACGAGCGACCCCGCCGCCGCACCCGCCCCCGCACCAAGGACCGCCCGACCTACGACGACGCCGTCGACGGCGTCGTCGTCACCGTCGACCGAGGCCGCTTCACCCTGCTGATGGACGGCGTGACGGTGATGGCGATGAAGTCCCGGCCCCTCGGCCGCAAGGGTGTCGTCGTCGGGGACCGGGTGCGCGTCGTGGGTGACGTGTCCGGTGTCGACGGATCGCTGGCACGGATCGTGGAGGTCGTGCCACGCACGACCACGCTGCGGCGTACCGCCGATGACGACGACCCGGTAGAGCGCGTCATCGTCTCCAACGCCGACCAGCTCGTCGTCGTCACCGCGCTCGCGGATCCCGAACCGCGCCCACGCCTGATCGACCGGGCACTCGTGGCGGCCTTCGATGCGGGTATGGCGCCGCTGCTGTGTCTCACCAAGGCGGACCTCGCCGACCCGGAGGTGCTGCTGTCGACCTATCGCTCCCTGGGCGTGC
>NZ_JANPEO010000211.1:0-1540 GCF_031422975.1 Nocardioides sp.
TGTCGGAGGTGTAGTCGATGTGCTCGACGATCTCACCCTCGCCCTTGGAGTAGTACTTGTCGTACTGCAGCCCGCGGTCGTCGAGAGGCACCCGGAAGAAGTCGCCCTGGTCCTCGGACTTGGTGATCTCCTCGCGGGTCAGCAGGGTCTCGTGCAGCTTCTCGCCATGGCGGACGCCGATGACACGGATCTCCGCGTCGTCGAAGCCGAACAGCGTGGCCACCGCTCGAGCAAGCACGTCGACCGTCGCGCCGGGTGCCTTCTTGACGAAGAGGTCGCCCTGCTGGGCGTGGGCGAAGGCGTGCGTGACGAGGTCGACGGACTCGGACAGGGACATCAGGAACCGGGTCATCGTGGGCTCGGTCAGGGTCAGCGGACGGCCCGACTCCAGCTGCTCGATGAACAAGGGGATCACCGAGCCGCGGGAGTACATGACGTTGCCGTAGCGGGTGACGGCAACCGTCGTGTCCGAGTCGGGGCGGTTGCGGGCGAAGGCCTGCGCGGCCTTCTCCATCAGCGCCTTCGACATGCCCATGGCGTTCATCGGGTAGACGGCCTTGTCGGTGCTCAGCAGCACCAGCGTCTGCACACCTGCGTCGGCACAGGCGTCGATGACGTTCTGGCTCCCGAGCACGTTGGTCTGCACGGCCTGCATCGGGAAGAACTCGCATGAGGGGACCTGCTTGAGCGCCGCCGCGTGAAAGACGAAGTCGGTGCCACGCACGGCGTCGGTGACGCTGTGGGCGTCGCGGACGTCGCCGAGGTAGAACCGGAGACGATCATCGGACATGGTCCGGCGCATGCTGTCCTGCTTGGCCTCGTCCCGGCTGAAGATGTGGACGCGGGCGACACCCTGGTCGAGCAGGTGCTGGGCCATCACCTTGCCGAAGGAGCCGGTGCCGCCCGTGATCGCGACGGTCTTGTCGGCGACCAGATCGGGGGTCGTGATGTCAGGCATGAGTTCCCTTCGTGAAGTCGCGAATGGCGCTGGCCACCCGCTCGAACTGGTCGTCGGACAGTGACGAACCGCTGGGCAACGAGAGACCCGTGCGGAAGAGCCGCTCGCTGGCGCCGTTGGTGTAGGCGGGCAGGTGGGCGAAGACCGGTTGGAGATGCATCGGCTTCCACACCGGGCGCGACTCGATCTGGTGGCCCTCCAGGTGGAGCCTGAGATCCCCGGTCGCCCAGCCGGTCACGTCGCTGTCGACGAGGATCGAGGTCAGCCAGAAGTTGTCGTGGTTGATCGGGTCGTCGACGCCGTCGGGGGCGCCGAACAGCTCCACCCCGTTCACGTCGGCGAAGAGGTCGCGGTAGCGGCGTCGCCACTGACGGCGGCGCTCGATCATCTCCGGCAGTCGAGCCAGCTGGGCCCGGCCGAGGCCGGCCAGCAGGTTGGACATCCGGTAGTTGTAGCCGACCTCGGTGTGCTCGTAGTGCGGAGCCGGCTGCCGTGCCTGGGTGGCGAGATAGCGGATGCGCTGGGCGAAGTCGCCGTCGTCGGTGAGCAGCGCACCACCGCCCGAGGTGGTCATGATCTTGT
>NZ_JANPEO010000212.1:0-5658 GCF_031422975.1 Nocardioides sp.
CCTCGCCAGCAACAAGCCGCTCGCCCGGCTGGTCGCCCGACCGATCCGGGAGTTCCTGCGCGTCGAGGTCGCCGGTTCGGTGCTGCTGCTGCTGGCGGCCGTCGTCGCGCTGATCTGGGCGAACGGGCCGGGCGCGTCGTCGTACGACGCCTTCTGGCACACGCCGATCGGCCTCCAGGTCGGCGAGTTCCGTCTCGAGGAGTCGCTGCAGCACTGGGTCAACGACGCACTCATGGTGATCTTCTTCTTCGTGGTCGGGCTCGAGATCAAGTACGAGCTCGTGAGCGGCGACCTGCGCGACCCGAGGACGGCCGCCCTGCCGATCCTTGCCGCGATCGGTGGCATGGTGGTCCCGGCCGGCCTCTATGCCCTCGTCGCCGGCGGCGGTGATGCCAGCGGAGGCTGGGGGATCCCGATGGCGACCGACATCGCCTTCGCCGTCGGCGTGCTCGGGCTGCTCGGCCGACGGATCCCGTCCGCGCTGCGGCTGTTCCTGCTCACGCTCGCGATCGTCGACGACATCGGCGCGATCATCGTGATCGCGGTGTTCTACACCGCCTCTGTCGAGCTGTGGTGGCTCGCGCTCGCGCTCGTCCTGCTCGCCGGGATGGTCGTTCTGCAGAAGGCGCGCGTGTGGTCGGTGCCGGTCTATGTCGTGCTCGGAGTCGTGACGTGGTTCGCGCTTCTCCAGTCGGGCGTGCACGCCACCCTCGCCGGAGTCGCGATCGGGCTGATCACTCCCGCCAGGGCGCTGCTCAACGAGGATGTCGCCCGTGGCTACGCGCGGCAGGCACTGGGCGACAACCTTCTCGATCCGGACGAGCTGGCCCGCCTCCGGTTCCTGATCGGGGAGTCGGTACCCATGGTCGAGCGACTGCAGTCCCTGCTCCACCCGATGTCGTCGTACGTCGTGTTGCCGGTCTTCGCGCTGGCCAACGCCGGCGTCGCGTTGGGTGGGATCGGGGACGCGCTCACGTCGCCGGTGGCGTTGGGAATCGTCGCCGGGCTGGTGCTCGGCAAGCCGGTCGGGATCGTGCTCGCGTCGTTCATCGCGGTGAAGCTCGGTCTCGGCAGGCTTCCCGACCGCACGACGTGGCCGATGCTCGCGGGTGTCGGGGCCGTGGCGGGGGTGGGCTTCACGGTGTCGCTGTTCATCGCGGGGCTCTCGTTCCCCGGCTCCGAGGCACTCAGCGACGACGCGAAGGTCGCGATCCTGGTCGCGTCCGTGGTGGCCGCGGCGCTGGGGGCGCTCCTGCTGTGGCTGGGTACGCCGCACCCGGACGCGCACCGCGAGGTCGAGGCGGCGGAGAGTGCCACGCCGCGCGGATGACCCGGCGGCGAACCGCCGGGAAGTACCCAGAGTTGGGTAGGTGCACCGTCGGGTTCCGGGCATACCTTGGAAAGACCACTCGAGCGAGGAGGCGGTATGGCCAGGGATCGCGAGATCGAAGCGCTCGTCGCCGATGTGGACCTCTTCCGAGGGCTCTCCAAGGGCCAGGTGAAACGGTTGGTGCAGGCCTCGAGGGAGGCCCTGCACCCCGCGGGCAAGGAGGTGGCGACCGAGGGGCTCGGGGCGTTGGCGTTCCACCTGATCCTCGAGGGCGCCGCCACCGTCAGCAAGGACGGCCGGGTCCTGCGCACAGTCGGTCCCGGCGACTACTTCGGCGAGATCAGCATGATCGACGGCTTGCCCAGGTCCGCCACGGTGACCGCCCTCGAGCCGATGACGGTCCTCGCTCTCCCGCACCAGGGCTTCGAGCAGGTGATCGACGCGGACCCCGGGTTCGCCCGTCACCTGCTCACGACCCTGTGCGCCCGCCTGAGGGAGGCCGAGGCGAGGTCTGCGGACTGAGCTCAGGGGTGAGACTCGTGGCAACCCATTCCGAGCTCGACCACGATCCCGCCCGCGAACTGCGAGACGCGAGGGAGCACCTCGAGGCCACCCGTGAGGTGCTGGGGGCGCTCGGCCGCAGCGGCGACGACCCCTCAGCCGTCCTCGACGTCGTCGTGGAGCGTGCGGCCAGCCTGTGCGAGGCTCAGGCGGCCCAGCTGTACCTCATCGACGGCGACGACCTCCGCCTCTCCCGGGTGTCCGGGGCGAACGCGCGGCAGATGCGCGAGTACCTGCTCCAGCACCCGCTCTCGCTCGACCGCACGTCTTTGAGTGGACGGGTGGCCCTCGACCGGCGGACCCAACAGATCCGCGACGTGCTGGCCGATCCGGAGTTCGGCCGCCGCGACCTGCAGCAGCTGTTCGGGTTCCGGACCAGCGTCTCCGCACCGCTGCTGTTCGAGAGCGACGTGGTCGGCACCCTGACGCTGTGGCGCGCCGAGGTCGACCCGTTCGACGAGCGGGCGATCGCGCTCCTGGAGTCGTTCGCGACGCAGGCCACCATCGTGCTGAGGCAGGTGGAGCTCACCCGTGCCCTCGCCGCCCGGGGTCGGGAGCTGGCCGCGAAGATCGACCAGCTCGAGGCGCTGTCCGAGGTCGCCGACGCGGTCAGCTCGAGCCTCGACCCGGACGAGGTGCTGCAGCGCATCGTGGCCAGCGCCGTGCGCCTCACCGGCACCGACGGCGGCTCGATCATGGAGTACGACGCCGCGACGGACACCTTCCACGTGCGCGCCGCCCACGGCAGCAGCACCGCGCTGCTGCGTCGACTGCGCAGGGTCACGATCCGACGCGACTCCTCGCTGGTCGGCCGGGCGGCGACCGCGCACAGGTCCGTGGCGGTGGCCGACCTCGGCGGTGTCTCTCGTGATCCCCACCTCGACGAGCTCTACCGGGACGGCTGGCGGTCGGTGCTTGCCGTGCCGATGCTGCGCCAGGACCAGCTCGTCGGCGCCCTGGTCGTCCGGCGCCGGACGACCGGGGACTTCCCTGACGACGTGGGCGTTCTCCTCCAGTCGCTGGCCAATCAGTCGGCGCTGGCCATCGTCAACGCCCGGATGTTCCGCGAGCTCAGCATCAGTCGGCGCGACCTCGAGGTGGCCGGCCGCCACAAGTCGGAGTTCCTCGCCAGCATGTCGCACGAGCTGCGCACGCCGCTCAACGCGGTGATCGGGTTCTCGGACGTGCTGCTCGGAGGCATGTTCGGCGAGCTGAACGAGCGGCAGGAGGAGTACCTCGGGGACATCCTCAGCTCCGGTCGCCACCTGCTGGAGCTCCTGAACGAGATCCTCGACCTGTCGAAGATCGAGGCCGGCCAGATGCGGCTGGAGTCGACGGTCTTCTCCGTGCCCGCTGCGTTGGAGTACGCATTGTCGGTCGTCCGGGAGCGAGCGAGCCGACACGGCATCGACCTCACCCTCGAGGTCGGCGATGACGTGGGCCTGGTGGAGTCGGACGAGCTGCGGTTCAAGCAGGTGGTGGTCAACCTGGTCGGAAACGCCGTCAAGTTCACCCCCTCCGGCGGCGCCGTCGGCGTCCGGGCGCGCAGGCAGGCGGGTGAGCTGGTCGTCTCGGTGTCCGACACCGGCATCGGCATCCCGGCCGAGGACCGGGAGAAGATCTTCGAGTCGTTCCAGCAGGGCGGTCGCGGCCTGGTCAAGGAGGAGGGCACCGGGCTCGGCCTGACGCTGTGCCGCCGCATCGTCGAGCTGTTCGGTGGCCGCATCACTCTGGAGTCGGAGGTCGGGCAGGGCAGCCGCTTCGAGGTGTGCATCCCGATGACGCCGTACCGCCAGGTCGTGGAGGGACCCGCCGCGGCCGGGCGCGGTGGCGCGATCCTGCTGGTGGACGACGACCGGGCGTCCCTGGAGCTGATGGCGGCTCACCTCGAGGGCACCGCCCCGCACGTGCTCCGCGCCCACGACGGGGAGATGGCACTCGAGCTGGCCCGTCGCACCGCGCCCTCGGCCGTGGTGCTCGACATCCTGCTGCCGGGCCTCGACGGCTGGCAGGTTCTGTCCCGCTTGCGCCAGGACCCCGCGACGGCCGGGATCCCGGTGATCGTGGCGTCGGTGGTCGACGACCGGGCCAGGGGCGCCGAGCTCGGCGCGGCGGCCTACCTCGTCAAGCCGCTTGCCCGTGAGGAGCTGGTCACCGCTCTACGGCGGGTGGGGGCGCTGCCGGCGGAGGCGGCCGGGCCCGAGGAGAGCACCTGATGGGCACTGCAACGATCCTTGTGGTCGAGGACAACCGGCTGAACATGAAGCTCGTGCGAGACGTGCTGGAGTTCGCGGGCTACGACGTCGTGGAGGCCGTCACCGGCGAGGAGGGCGTCGAGCTCGCGCTCGGGCTGCTCCCCGACCTGGTCCTCATGGATCTGCAGCTGCCCGGGATCGACGGCACCGAGGCCCTGCGCAGGATCCAGATGTCCGCCGGTGAGGCGCTGATGCCCGTGGTCGCGGTGACCGCCTCGGCCATGGCCACCGACCGGGAAGCCGCTGCGCTGGCCGGCTTCGACGGCTTCTTGGAGAAGCCGATCAATGTCCGGGCACTGCCGGCGCAGGTGGCGTCCTTCCTGGTGGGGCCGTCGTGACGGCGCCCGTGACGATCCTCGCCGTCGATGACGAGCCGGTGAACCTGCGGCTCCTCGAGGCCGTCCTGGCCCCGCGGGGACACCGGGTCCTGCAGGCCACCTCGGGGGCGGAGTGCCTCGACCTGCTGAGCCGCGAGGACGTGGACCTGGTGCTGCTGGATGTCGTCATGCCCGGCCTGGACGGCTACGAGGTGTGCCGCCGCATCCGCGGAGACGAGCGTACGGCGTTCCTGCCGGTCGTCATGATCACTGCCAGCGACGCCCAGCAGCGGGTGGCAGCGCTCGAAGCCGGGGCGGACGACTTCGTCCGCAAGCCGTTCGACCAGAGCGAGCTCCTGGCCCGGGTGGCCTCCCTGGCCCGCATCAAGCGCTACCACGACACCATCAGCGCGCAACGCACGGAGCTGGAGAGGTGGAACGGGGAGCTGGAGAGGCGCGTGGAGGAGCAGGTCACCCAGATCGAGCGGATGAGCAGGCTCCGCCGTTTCCTCTCGCCCCAGCTGGCCGAGGTGGTGATGGATGACGAGTCGCTGCTCGCCAGCCACCGCCGCGAGGTGGTCGTCGTCTTCTGCGACCTGCGCAACTTCACGACATTCGCCGAGACGAGCGAGCCCGAGGAGGTCGTGGACCTGCTGCGCGAGTACCACCGGCTGCTCGGCGACGTCATCGACGCCCACGACGGCACCCTCGAGCGGTTCACCGGCGACGGTGTGATGGTCTACTTCAACGATCCCTTCCCCTGCGTCGACCCCGTGGATCGTGCCGTGCGGATGGCGCTGGAGATCACGAGCAGCGTGCAGGAGCGGGCAGTGCGGTGGCATCGGCTCGGCTACGACCTGGCGCTCGGGACGGGGATCGCGCAGGGGTACGCCACTCTCGGACGCATCGGCTACGAGGGGCGCTACGACTACGCGGCCATCGGAAGCGTGACCAACCAGGCGGCCCGGCTGTGCGCCGAGGCCGCCCCCTGGGAGGTGCTGGTGCCCGACCGCCTGGTCGCCACCTGCGACGGCAGGTTGCAGACCAGGCAGCTCGGGACCCGGCGGCTGAAGGGCTTCACCCGCCCCGTGGAGGTGCACGACGTCGTGGCGATCGCGGAGCGGGCGGGCTGATCCCTAGTCCTCGGAGGTGGCGCCTTCCTTGCCCTTGATCAGGTCCATCACCGTCGAGTCGG
>NZ_JANPEO010000213.1:0-6771 GCF_031422975.1 Nocardioides sp.
AGCACGATCACCGGGATCACGATGGCGAGCAACAGCTGTTCCCCGTTGCGCAGCATCAGCCGCGCCTCCATGCGTGCCTGCGCGGCGACCTGGCGCGCGAACTGCGCGGCACCCGGCGCCGGGGTGAAGGTGCTCATCCGGCCAGCTCCCGACCGGTGAGACCGAGGAAGACGTCCTCGAGCGTCTTGCGCCCCAGCGCCAGTGACTCCGGAACCACGTCGTGGCCCTCGCACCAGCCCGAGACGATGCGGAGCGTGCTGCCGTCGGCGGGGCCGGCGATCAGCATGCTCCGGGCGTCGAGCTGCGTGACCTGCGTCGCGGGGCCCAGCTCGGCCCCCAGCGACTCGGGTGCGCCGTCGGGGAAGGGCCGGGTGACGACGAGCCGGATCGTGGCGGAGTGGCCGCCGCTGGTGAGCTCCGTCGGGGACCCGGAGGCGATGAGGCGGCCGTGGTCGATGATGTGGATCTGGTCGGCCAGGTGCTCGGCCTCGTCCATGTGGTGCGTGGTGAGCACCACGGTGACGCCGTCCGCCCGGATCTCCTCGAGCAGCTCCCACGTGGTCCGTCGCGCCTGCGGGTCCATGCCGGCCGTCGGCTCGTCGACGAACATCAGCTCCGGTCGCCCGACCAGCGCCATCGCCAGGCCCAGGCGCTGCTGCTGGCCGCCCGAGAGCCGGCGATAGGGAGTGCGGCCGCAGTCGGCGAGTCCGAGCCGGTCGCTCAGCATCGCGGTGTCGAGCGGGTGCGCATGCAGGGCGGCGATGTGGTCGAGCATCTCCATCGCCCGCACGCCGCTCCAGGCGCCGCCGGCCTGCAACATCACGCCCATGCGAGGGAGCAGGTCGCGACGCTGGCGGTGGGGGTCGAGGCCCAGCACGCGCACGGTCCCGGCCTGGGGCCGGCGATAGCCCTCGCACGTCTCCAGGGTCGTCGTCTTGCCCGCGCCGTTGGGACCCAGGACCGCCGTGATCGAGCCGCGTGCGACCTGCATCGACAATCCGTCGACGGCCAGCTTGTCGCCGTACGCCATCACCAGGCCGTCGATGTCGACGGCCAGGTCGCGCGCGGACGACGCAGCGGGGGACTCGACGGGCACGGCGTGAGTCTAGGAGTGCACCGAGAACACACAGGACGCGCCCTGTCCGTGCCGGCGACTACCGTGGCGACATGAGTTCCCCCTATGCCATCGAGGCCGACAATCTCGTCAAGCATTTCGGAGAGACCATTGCCGTGGACGGGGTGTCGTTCGTGGTCCCGCAGGGCTCGGTGCTCGGGCTGCTGGGCCCCAACGGCGCCGGCAAGACGACCGCGGTGCGGATGATGACGACCCTCACCCGGCCCACGTCAGGCACCGCCCGCGTCGCCGGCCACGACGTGTTGACCGATCCCGCCGCCGTACGCCGCAGCATGGGCCTGACAGGCCAGTCCGCCACCGTCGACGAGCTGCTGACCGGCCGGGAGAACCTCCGCCTGATCGGGTCGCTCTACGGCCTCGACGTGGGCTACATCAGGCGCGCCGGCGACGAGCTGCTCGAGCGCTTCTCGCTGACCGACGCCGGCGACCGGATCGCCAAGACCTATTCGGGCGGCATGCGCCGGCGACTCGACCTGGCCGTCAGCCTGATCGCCACGCCCCCGGTGCTGTTCCTCGACGAGCCGACGACCGGTCTCGACCCGCGCTCGCGGGTGGAGCTGTGGGAGGTGCTGCGCGAGCTCGTCGCCGACGGCACGACCCTGCTCCTCACCACCCAATACCTCGAAGAGGCCGACCAGCTGGCCGACAACATCGTGGTGATCGACCGGGGGACCGTGATCGCCGAGGGCACGCCGCTGCAGCTCAAGGACCAGTCAGGAGCCGCGGCGCTGGTCGTGACCGTCTCGCACGCGGACGACCTGGAGCGGGCCCAGGCGCTGCTGCGGCCGCACGTGAGCGAGGTCCACGTCGACCCGGGAGCACGCCAGCTGACCGCACCCGCGGAAGGGCTCGGCCACATGACGAGAGTGGCCGGCATCTTCGACGCGAGCGGGATCGTGCTCGACGACATCGGCCTGAAGCGGCCCAGCCTCGACGACGTCTTCCTGCACCTCACCGGGCACCGTGCCGAGGATCCCACCGACGCTGACGAGGAGCTTGTCTCATGACCACGCTCGAACGACCCGAGATCCGCCAGACCGGTCTGCTCGGCCAGTCCTTCTCCATCGCCCGGCGCAACTTCATCCACATCAAGCGCATGCCCGAGATGCTGATGGACGTCACCATCCAGCCGGTGATGTTCGTGCTGCTCTTCGCCTACGTCTTCGGCAGCTCCATCGACATCCCGATCGAGGGCGGCTACAAGGCCTTCCTGCTGGGCGGGATCATGGCCCAGACCGTGGCCTTCTCCTCCTTCATCGTCGCGGTCGGCCTCACCGCCGACCTGGAGAAGGGGATCGTCGACCGCATGCGGTCGCTGCCGATCAATCCCGCTGCGGTGCTGGTGGGTCGATCCTTTTCCAGCGTGGCGCACTCCTCGATCGGCCTCGTGGTGATGTCCCTGACCGGTCTCGCGATCGGCTGGCGCATCCACACCAACATCGTCGAGGCGCTGGTGGGCTATCTGCTGCTGGTCGGCTGGGCCTTCGCGATGATCTGGGTCGGCATCCTCGTCGGCTCCGCCATGCGTTCGGTCGAGGCCGTCAACGGGGTGATGTTCGCCACCATGTTCCCGGTCACCTTCCTGGCCAACACGTTCGCGCCCACCGACGGCATGCCCTCCTGGCTGCGGTTCATCGCGGAGTGGAACCCGATCTCGGCGCTCACCCAGGCGGTGCGCGAGCTCTGGGGCAACGACATGCCGCTGGACGCGGACGCGCATCTCCCGCTCCGGCATCCGGTCCTGTTCACCATCGGCTGGATCCTGCTCCTCACCGCCACGTTGGCACCGCTGGCGATCCGGACCTTCCGCAGGCGCACCGCCGACTGACGCGTCCGCCGAGCGGGCACAGGTCGGTCAGCGGGCGAGCAGCTCCGCCAGCACCGGGGCCTCGTCACGGATGATGCCGGTCGGACCGCGGCCTCGACGATGACGCCACTTCCGCGGCTGTTGGAGCCGCCGGCCGACGGCGCTTAGGGGACCCTTGCTTGAAGACGGGGACGTATTAACGTCACACTTGCGTTGTGCAATTCATGAGGCCGACCGCTGGACTGACCGGGGGGACCCCTGACGGGGACGCACCCACCCGTGATCGGGTGGCGCGGTCGATCCTCGAGAACGGCCCTTCGACGGCCGCCGATCTGGCCGCCCGGCTGGATCTGACGGCCGCGGCCGTCCGCCGCCACCTCGATCACCTGACCGAGGACGGCACCGTCGAGGCGCGCGACCAGAAGGTCTACGGCAGCCGCGGTCGCGGTCGGCCGGCGAAGGTCTTCGCCCTCACCGACTCCGGGCGCGATGTCTTCGTCCAGCAGTACGACGACCTCGCCGTGCAGGCCCTGCGCTTCCTGGCCGAGACCGGCGGAGACGACGCCGTCATGGAGTTCGCCCGTCGCCGGGTGGCCTTCGTGGAGCGCGACTACGCAGCCGTGGTCGCCGAGGACCCCGCGCTGAGCCCGGCCGAGGCGCTGGCCAGGGTGTTCACCGCCGAGGGCTACGCCGCCAGCGTGCGCGACCTGCCGATCGGCGACCAGCTCTGCCAGCAGCACTGCCCCGTCTCGCACGTGGCCCACGAGTTCCCGCAGCTGTGCGAGGCCGAGACCGAGGCCATCGGTCGCGTGCTCGGCACCCACGTCCAGCGGCTCGCGACCATCGCCCACGGCGATGGCGTGTGCACCACCTGCATCCCCGGTTTCGAGTCCGCTCGTACACCGGTCCCTACGAATGAGGAGCAGTCATGACCCAGAACCTGAGCATCGAAGAGATGAACCCCGAGCTCAAGGGGATCGGTCGCTACGAGTTCGGCTGGTCGGACTCCGACGCCGCCGGCTCGATCGCCAAGCGCGGTCTCAGCGAGGACGTCGTGCGCAACATCTCTGCGCTCAAGAGCGAACCCCAGTGGATGCTCGACCTTCGACTCAAGGGTCTGCGTCTGTTCGGCAAGAAGCCGATGCCGACCTGGGGTTCGGACCTGTCGGGGATCGACTTCGACAACATCAAGTACTTCGTGCGGTCCACCGAGAAGCAGGCCGCCACGTGGGACGACCTGCCGGCCGACATCAAGAACACCTACGACCGCCTCGGCATCCCCGAGGCCGAGAAGCAGCGCCTCGTCTCCGGCGTTGCCGCGCAGTACGAGTCCGAGGTGGTCTACCACCAGATCCGCGAGGACCTCGAGCAGCAGGGTGTCATCTTCGTCGACACCGATACCGGCCTGCGCGAGCATGAGGAGCTCTTCAAGGAGTACTTCGGCTCCGTGATCCCGGTGGGTGACAACAAGTTCGCCGCGCTCAACACCTCGGTGTGGTCCGGCGGGTCGTTCATCTACGTGCCCAAGGGCGTCCATGTCGACATCCCCCTGCAGGCCTACTTCCGGATCAACACCGAGAACATGGGCCAGTTCGAGCGCACGCTGATCATCGCCGACGAGGACTCGTACATCCACTACGTCGAGGGCTGCACCGCACCGATCTACTCGTCTGACTCGCTGCACTCGGCGGTTGTCGAGATCATCGTTAAGAAGGGTGCGCGCGTCCGGTACACCACGATCCAGAACTGGTCGAACAACGTGTACAACCTCGTCACCAAGCGTGCCGCCGCGCACGAGGGCGCGACGATGGAGTGGGTCGACGGCAACATCGGCTCGAAGGTCACCATGAAGTACCCGGCTGTGTGGATGCTCGGCGAGCACGCCAGCGGCGAGGTGCTCTCGGTGGCGTTCGCCGGCGAAGGCCAGCACCAGGACGCCGGCGCGAAGATGGTCCACGCCGCGCCGCACACCAGCTCGAACATCATCTCGAAGTCGGTGGCCCGCAACGGTGGACGTACTTCGTACCGCGGTCTGGTGCAGGTCCACGAAGGTGCGTACGGCTCGAAGTCGACGGTCAAGTGCGATGCACTGCTGGTGGACGACATCAGCCGCTCCGACACCTACCCGTACGTCGACGTCCGCGACGACGACGTGTCGATGGGCCACGAGGCCACCGTCTCGAAGATCTCCGACGACCAGCTGTTCTACCTGATGAGCCGCGGCATGACCGAGGACGAGGCCATGGCGATGATCGTCCGTGGTTTCGTCGAGCCGATCGCCCGTGAGTTGCCGATGGAGTACGCGCTCGAGCTCAACCGCCTGATCGAACTGCAGATGGAAGGGGCCGTGGGCTAGTCCATGGGCATCACGCATAAGTCCGATCGCATCGACGCACGTCCGGGGAGCATCGCCTCGTTCGACGTCGCAGACTTCCCGGTTCCTCACGGCCGCGAGGAGAACTGGCGGTTCACACCGCTCGCTCGCCTCCGCGGATTGCACGACGGCACCGCGCAACCGGGCGGCAAGGTCGCCGTCGACATCGATGCTCCCGACGGCGTTGTCGTCGAGACGGTGGACCGCGACGATCCGCGCATCGGTCGCACGGGAGCGCCGGTCGACCGGGTGGCCGCCGCTGCCTGGTCCTCGTTCGCTGAGGCCACCGTCATCACGGTTCCCTCCGAGTCTGTCCTCGATCGGCCGGTGTGGGTCACCCGGCGTGGCGAATCGGCCGACGTCGCCTCCTTCGCTCACGTCGTGATCGACATCGCACCGTTCGCGACCGCCGTCGTGGTCCTCGACCACGCCGGTTCCGCAACGCTGGCCGACAACGTCGAGATCGTGGTGGGGGAGTCCGCCAACCTCACGCTCGTGAGTCTGCAGGACTGGTCCCGCGACTCGGTCCATGTCTCGCAGCACCGTGCGCTCGTCGGTCGGGATGCCCGGCTCAAAGCCGTGCACGTCTCGCTCGGCGGTGACCTGGTGCGCATCGCGCCGTCCGTCGCTTACGCGGGCCCCGGTGGTGACGCGGAGCTGTGGGGGCTGTTCTTCGCCGACGAGGGCCAGCACCTGGAGCACCGACTCTTCGTCGATCACGAGGCGCCGCACTGCCGCAGCCGCGTCACCTACAAGGGTGCGTTGCAGGGCAAGAACGCGCACACCGTCTGGATCGGCGACGTCCTGATCCGCGCCAAGGCGGTCGGCACCGACACCTACGAGCTCAACCGCAACCTTGTCCTCACCGACGGTGCGCGCGCGGACTCCGTGCCGAATCTCGAGATCGAGACCGGCGAGGTCACCGGCGCCGGTCACGCGAGCGCAACCGGACGGTTCGACGACGAGCAGTTGTTCTACCTGCAGGCGCGTGGAATCCCGGCCGACGAGGCGCGTCGGCTCGTCGTTCGCGGCTTTTTCCACGAGGTGTTGCAGCAGATCGGCATCGATGAACTCGAAGCCCGTCTGGTCGCCAAGGTCGAGCAGGAACTGGAGGGCCACGGAGTA
Organism: Nocardioides sp.; assembly: GCF_031422975.1. Lineage (GTDB taxonomy): Bacteria > Actinomycetota > Actinomycetes > Propionibacteriales > Nocardioidaceae > Nocardioides. The sequence continues at coordinate 6,442 of NZ_JANPEO010000213.1, forward strand.
TGAGCGACACCACCACCGACCTCCACGGCTTCGTCCGCGCCTGCGCAGTCGCTGACATTCCTGACACGAACGCGCTCGGTGTCCGCCTCGGTGACCTCGCCGTGGCCGTCGTTCGCAGCAACGGCGAGTACTACGCGCTCCACGACGTCTGCTCGCACGCCGAGGTGGCGCTGTCCGAGGGTGATGTCGACGGCGACGTCATCGACTGCTGGCTGCACGGTTCGGAGTTCGACCTGCGCACGGGCAAGCCGCTGTGCCTGCCCGCCACGGACCCGGTTGCGGTCTACCCCGTCAAACTCGAAGACGGCGTCATTTACGTCAACGTCGACC
>NZ_JANPEO010000214.1:0-4361 GCF_031422975.1 Nocardioides sp.
GACACGTTCGACGATGCAGCTCAACAACCCACCTAGGATCGGCTTCATCGGACTGGGGAGCATGGGCTCTGGGATGACCCGGAACCTCCTCAATGCCGGCTTCCCCGTGGTCGTCCACGATGTCCGCACGGAGGTCCTGGAGGAGTACGCCGCGCTGGGGGCGGAGGTCGCAGCCAGCGCGGCCGGGCTCGCGGCCGACACCGACGTGGTCATCACCATGCTGCCCACCCCGGCGATCGTGAAGGACGTCCTCGAGGGGACCGACGGGATCCTGGCCGGTCTGCCGGACGGCGGGACGTGGATCGACATGTCCACCTCAGTGCCTGCCGTCGCCGACGACGTACGGCGCAGGCACGCGCACCGCGGTGTCGTGGTGATCGACGCACCGGTCAGCGGTATGGCGCACGGGGCGGCCGACGGCATGCTCCAGATCTTCGTCGGTGGCGACGCCGACGCGGTGGCGACGTGGCGGCCGGTCTTCGAGGCCATGGGCGACCCGGAGCGGATCCTTCACGTCGGGCCGCACGGTGCCGGGTATGCCACCAAGCTGATGATCAACCAACTGTGGTTCTCCCACTTGGTGGCAACCGCCGAGGTGCTGGCGGTCGGGGTGCGGGCGGGGGTGCGCCTCGACGTGCTCCGCAACGCCCTCATGGCGAGCCCGGCCGACAGCAACTTCCTGCGCCAGGACGTGCTGTCGATCCTGGACCACGGTGACTATGACGAGGGATTTGCGATCGCGCTTGCCTGCAAGGACCTCGGGCTCTCGATCGACCTGGCCCGCGCAGTCGGTGTCTCGGTGGAGCTGTCGTCACTGGTCGAGCAGGTCTATCGCCGGGCGCGCGCGACGTATGGAGACGCGGCGGGGGAGATGACTCCCTTCCAGCTCTACGAGGACCTGGTGGGTCACCCGCTGCGCCTCGATAAGATCGAGGTCGTTCAATGAGCGCGGGCACCGACCAGGACCTGTTGGCGTCCGTCCCCACCGGCCTGCTCGTCGGAGGTGCGTGGGTGGCGGCGCAGGGCGGCAAGACCTTCGAGGTGATCGACCCCGCGCACGGCACCGTGCTGCTCGAGGTGGCCGACGCTGGTCCGGAGGACGGCGTGGCTGCCTTGGCGGCGGCGCACGCGGCGCAGGAAGGCTGGGCGCGCATGGCGCCCCGGGCGCGTGCCGAGATCCTGCGGCGGGCGTTCACGCTCGTGACCGAGCGTGCCGAGGACTTCGCCCGGCTGATCACCCTCGAGATGGGCAAGCCGCTGGCCGAGTCGCGGGGCGAGGTGGCCTATGGTGCCGAGTTCCTGCGCTGGTTCAGTGAGGAGGCGCCGCGCATCTCGGGGCGTTACTCCACTGCACCGGATGGCGCGAACCGACTGCTCGTCAGGAAGCGCCCCGTTGGGCCGTCACTGCTGATCACGCCGTGGAACTTCCCGCTGGCGATGGCGACCCGCAAGATCGCCCCGGCCGTGGCCGCCGGTTGCACGATGGTGCTCAAGCCGGCCGAGCTGACCCCGCTGACGTCGATGCTCTTCGCGCAGCTGATGAGCGAGGCGGGCCTGCCGGACGGCGTGCTCAACGTCATCGCGACGACGCGGCCGGGTGAGGTCACGGGGCCGCTGATCGCCGACGACCGGTTGCGGAAGCTCTCCTTCACCGGCTCGACCGCGGTGGGCCGACGGCTGCTCGCGCAGGCCTCCGACCAGGTGCTGCGCGTCTCCATGGAGCTCGGGGGCAACGCTCCTCTGATCGTGTGCGAGGACGCGGACGTCGAGGAGGCGGTCTCGGGTGCCATCACGGCCAAGATGCGCAACGGCGGAGAGGCCTGTGTCGCGGCCAACCGCATCCTCGTGCACCGTGACGTCGCCGAGGAGTTCACCCGGAGCTTCGTGGCGCGGATGGAGTCGTTCGTGCTGGGTCCCGGCAACGAGGACGGCACCACGCTCGGCCCGCTCATCGATGAGCGGTCGCGGGACAAGGTCGCCGGCATGGTGGCGGATGCCACGCAGGCGGGCGCGACCGTCGTCACCGGCGGCTCGGTCCCGGCCGGCGCCGGCTACTTCTACCCCGCCACCGTGCTCACCGGCGTCACCCCGGGCATGGCGATCGTGCAGGACGAGATCTTCGGCCCGGTCGCCCCCATCGTGGTGTTCGACGACGACGCCGAGGCCGTCCGAGTGGCCAACGCGACGCCGTACGGACTCGTGGCATTCGTGTTCACGCGCGACCTGGATCGCGCCTTCCGCTACTCCGAGCGGCTGGAGAGCGGGATGATTGGCCTCAATACCGGGGTGGTCTCCAACCCGGCGGCTCCCTTCGGAGGAGTGAAGGCCTCCGGGCTCGGCCGCGAGGGCGGTGCCGAGGGGATCGAGGAGTATCTCGAGACGGTCTACATCGGGATCCGCGACCCGTTCGCGTCGGAGGTCAGTGACTGATGGAGATCACCGACTTCACCCTCGACGCGTTCTCGCTGGTCGGCAAGCGGGCCATGGTCACGGGCGGCAACACCGGCCTGGGTCGGGCCTTCACGCTAGCTTTGGCGCGGGCCGGTGCGGACATCTTCGTCCCGGGCCTGGCCGAGGACGATGGCACGACCGAGGCGCTGGTCACCGGCAGCGGACGGCGCTATGCGTTCGCCGAGGCCGACATTGCGCGCGCCGGCGCGCCAGCCGCCATGGTGGCGCGCTGCGTCGAGGAGCTCGGCGGGCTGGATATCCTCGTCAACTCCGCCGGGATCTGCCTGCTCGCCGAGGTCGCCGACTTCGACCGCGCGCAGTGGGACCCGATGATCGCGGTGAACCTGACCGCGGCCTTCGAGATGGCTCACCACGCGAGCCGGGAGATGGTGGCGCAGGGGAGCGGCAAGATCATCAACATCGCCTCGCTCTTCTCCTACCTGGGTGGGCGGAAGTCGCCGGCGTATGCCGCCAGCAAGGCGGGGATCGTTGGCTTCACCAAGGCCTACTGCGACGAACTCGCCGTGCACAACGTGCAGGTCAACGCGGTGGCCCCGGGCTACTTCGCGACCGCGATCACGACCGCGACCCGAGCCGACGAAGACGCCAACCGCCGCATCGTCGAGCACATCCCCGCCGGTCGCTGGGGCGACCCGGCCGACCTGATGGGCGCCACCGTTTTCCTCGCCTCCTCCGCGTCCAACTATGTCAACGGGCACGTGCTGGTCGTCGACGGCGGCTACCTAGTCCGCTGACCCCTCTGACGTCCCACCACACTCTCTGACCGTGCTTACCAGAAAGGCTTCACCGATGGTTGTCTCCCGATCGGACCTCAGCCGCTCCGACATCGTCCGCGCGGTCACCGACTTGCTCGGCGCCGACCAGGTGGACACCGACGAGCAGCGGCTGCGACTCGCCAGCGTCGACCGGTTCCGCAAGTACACCTCCGTCCACGGGATCTTCGAGGGACCGCAGCCAGCGGCGATCGTCTACCCCACCTCCACCGACGAGGTGGCCGCGCTGCTCGACTTCGCGCACCGCGAGCTTGTCGCCGTCGTGCCCAGATCGGGCGGCACGAGCACCGAGGGTGGGCTCGAGACGGTCGTCGACGACGCATGGTGATCGACGGGTCCCGGATGGACCAGATCCTCGAGATCGACACCGAGGACATGATGGTCACCGTGCAGTGCGGAACCGCGCTGCAGGTGCTCGAGGACACACTGCGACCGCTCGGCTTCACCACCGGACACTCCCCGCAGTCGAAGCCCATCGCTCAGATGGGCGGTCTGGTCTCGACCCGATCGATCGGGCAGTTCTCCACGCTCTACGGAGCCATCGAGGACATGGTCGTGGGCCTGGAGGCGGTCTTCCCGGGCGGCCGGATCGTCCGGGTCAAGAACGTCCCGCGCCGGGCCGCGGGACCCGACATCCGGCACGTGGTGATCGGCAACGAGGGCGCCCTGGCCTACATCACCGAGGTGACGGTGAAGCTGTTCCCGTGGGTGCCCGACACCACCCGCTACTTCGGCTTCCTGGTGCCAAACTTCGGTGACGCGATCGCGATGCTGCGTGAGATCGTGACCGCCGGCTACCGCCCGTCGGTGGCCCGCGCCTACTCACCCGAGGATGCCCGCCAGCACTTCCCCGACCATCCCATGGACCAGAACCTCGTCGTGCTGACGGCCGAAGGCCCCGCCCCCCTCGTGGAGGCGACGAGTCGGGCCATCGAGGAGATGGCAGCCGGGGTGGCCCACACACGCGTGCCCGATGGAGACATCCGCCGGTGGTTCGAGGCGCTCAACTGGGGGCCCGAGAAGATCGAGGCCGAGAAGAAGACGATGCTGGAGACGGCCCACCTCGGCTACACGACCGAGGTGTCCGTGGACTGGTCGCGCACCGCAGAGCTCTAC
>NZ_JANPEO010000215.1:0-5655 GCF_031422975.1 Nocardioides sp.
CGGCGAGCACCAGCGAACGGGCCATCGCCGTCGGGTTGCCGGCGCGGATGCTGCCCTCGGCCTGACCGGCGCGGATGGCGCCCTCGATCAGGCCCAGGATCAGGTCCTGGGAGCGCCCGCGACGGTTGAGGAGGTAGGGCAGGAGGAGCTCGGGGTCGAGCTCCACGATGCGCTGGAACAGCTCGTTGCCGCGCAACGCGCGGACCGTGGCGACCACCCGGTCGGTGAGCGCTGCGTCGCGACTGCCCGCACCGTGGTCGCTCGCGGTGACAATCGCGGACCACTCGCGGGTCATCAGGTCGCCCAGCAGCTTGGGCATGTCGGACCACGACCGGTAGATCGTCATGCGGGAGACGCCGGCGCGACGGGCCACCTCGGTCAGGGTCGTGCGCCGCCAGCCCACGTTGAGGATGCAGTCGCGGGCGGCGTCGAGGTAGGCGTCGGTCGCGGTCGGTTTCCCAGAGTCGTTGTGACGAAGTGACGTCATGTGTCACACTGTAACACATGAGCCCACAGATCGAGATGCACCCGCAGCGCTGGGGAGACCCCGCGGCCGCCACCTCCCTGCCCGAAACCGCCCGTGGCCTGATCGAGCTGGCCTTCGGGATCACCGAGCACCCGATGTTGGCCGGCTCGACCCCGCCGGCGCCGGTCATCGGGGCCGCCGCGCTGGCCGCGCTCGAGGGGGTCGTCGGCGTCGAGCACGTCCTGGTCGACGACGCGACCCGCGCCCTGCGCACGCGTGGCAAGTCGACGACCGACCTGCTCAAGGCGCGCTCCGGTGACCTGAGCGACGCTCCCGACGTGGTCGTCCGCCCGGCCGACCAGGCCGAGATCGAGGCCCTCCTCGCCGTGGCCGCCTCACACCGGCTCGCGGTCGTGCCCTTCGGAGGAGGGACGTCGGTCACCGGCGGCCTCGTCGCTGCGCGGGCGGCGTACGCCGCGGTGGTGAGCCTCGACCTCGTCCGGATGAAGCGACTGCTGGGCGTCGACGAGGAGTCGATGACCGCCACCCTCGAGCCCGGCCTGCGGGGACCGGAGGCCGAGGCGCTGCTCGCCGAGCACGGCATGACCCTGGGTCACTTCCCGCAGTCGTTCGAGTTCGCCACCGTCGGCGGCTTCGCGGCCACCCGGTCGAGTGGGCAGTCCAGCGCCGGCTACGGCCGCTTCGACGCGCTCGTCGTCGCGCTCACCGTCGTCACGCCGTCGGGCACCATCACCGTCGGCTCCGCCCCGGCCAACGCCGCCGGTCCGGACCTGCGCCAGGTCTTCCTCGGCTCCGAGGGGACGCTCGGCGTGATCACCTCGGTCACAGTGCGGGTGCGTCGGCAGCCGGTGGTCAAGGAGTACGTCGGCTGGCGCTGGCCCTCGTTCGCCGCAGGCGCCGACGCCATGCGCACGCTGGCCCAGGAGGGTCTGCTCCCGACCGTCATCCGGCTCTCCGACGAGGCGGAGACGGCGATCAACCTGGCCGACCCGTCCTCGATCGGTGGTGCCGGCGACCCCGGCTGCCTGATGATCACCGGCTTCGAGGGCACGCAGTCCGCCGTGGCAGCGAAGCGCGCTGCCCTCACGTCGTTGCTCACCGACCTCCACGGCGTCGACCTCGGCGAGGAGCCTGGGCTCTCGTGGGTGCACGGTCGCTTCAACGCGCCCTACCTGCGCGACTCGATGCTCGACGTCGGGGTCCTCGTCGAGACGCTGGAGACGGCGACGTTCTGGTCCAACAGGGAGCGGTTGTACGCCGATGTGAAGGCCGCCCTCGAGTCGACGCTGGGCGAGGGGGCGATCGTGCTCTGCCACATCTCGCACGTCTACGAGACCGGCTGCTCGCTCTACTTCACCGTCGCGGCCAAGGAGGCGGCCGACCCGCTGGCCCAGTGGGCCACCGCCAAGACGGCCGCGTCCGACGCGATGATCGCGGCCGGCGCCACCATCACCCACCACCACGCCGTCGGCACCGACCACAAGCCGTGGTTCGAGCAGGAGATCGGACCGGTCGGCGTCCAGGTGCTGCGCGCCATCAAGGCCTCGCTCGACCCGGCCGGCATCCTCAACCCGGGAGTGCTGATCTAGATGAAGTCCTTCTCCTTCCTCGTCAACCCCGCCTCGGGCGGCGGCGCCGCTCCCGAGGCGGTCGTCCCGATCGCGCGTCGACTGCGCGACCGGGGGGCCCGTGTCGAGGTGACCTACTCACCGGGTGCGCACGCGGCCCGGGCGCTGGTGGCCGCCGCGGTGGCCCGCGGGGACGTCGTCGTCTCCGTCGGTGGCGACGGGATGCTCTCCTCCATCGCGGGCGAGGTCGCCCACCTCGGGGGCACGCTCGCCATCGTGCCCGCAGGTCGCGGCAACGACTTCGCGCGCATGCTCGGCCTGCCCGTCGACCCGATGGCCCAGGCGGACGTCCTGCTCGCCGGCCACGAGCGCACGGTCGACCTGATCGCCTACGGCGAGCGGCTCGTCGCCGGCTCCGTCTATGCCGGGGTCGATGCGCGAGCGGCGGAGATCGTCGACCGGGCGCGGTTCGTGCCCAGGTTCGCTCAGTATCCGCTCGCCGCGCTGCGGTCGCTGGCGACGTACACCCCCGCTCGCTATCACCTCACGATCGACGGGGTCGCGCACGAGTTCGAGGGCGCCACGGTCGTGGTCGCCAACTCGGGCTACTACGGCAAGGGCATGCGCATCGCGCCCGCGGCCGTGCTCGATGACGGGCTGCTCGACATCATCGTGATCGAGGCGGCGTCCAAGCGGGAGCTGATCAGGGCACTGCCGAGCGTGTATGACGGCGGTCACGTGGCTCTCGACGAGGTGCACGTCTTCACCGGCCGGGAGATCACCCTGAGCGCGACGTCGCGTCGGCCCGTCCCGGTCGGCGGCGACGGCGAGGCGCTGGGCGTGCTCCCCGCGCCCGGAGAAGCGCCCGCCACCGTGTCGGTGCGGCCGGGGGCGCTCACCGTCATCGCGTGAAGGACCACACGATCAGCTCGGTGTCGGCCGTCGCCACGAAGCTCACACCGGGCTGATCCGTCAGTCGTACGGCGTCGCCCGGCCCGAGGTCCTGGCCGTGGAGCCGGCCACGGCCGACCGCGACGAAGGCGTGCTGGCGCGCCGCGTCCGGCAGGTCGGCGCTCATCCCCGGTCGCAGGCGGGCGATGCTCAAGGACGCGCCCCGGGTGCCGATCGGCAGGGCGGTCCCGCCCACCACGGTGGTCAGGCCCTCTCCGGGCTCGACGCGCTCCGAGCGCCAGCTCGGCGGCGTACCCCACTCGTCCGGCCGGATCCAGGTCTGCAGGAAACGCGTGGGGCCGCTGTGCGCGTCGGCCACCTCGGCGTGCCGGATCCCGGCACCGGCACTCATCGTCTGGACGTGGCCCGCCCGGAGCTCTTCGGTGTTGCCCGCGTCGTCGGTGTGGAGGAGCACCCCGTCGAGGACCCAGGTGACGATCTCCAGGTCGGTGTGCGGGTGGTCCGGATAGCCGCCACCCGGCTCGAGCACGTCGTCGTTGTGGGCGATCATCGGCCCGAAGCCGAGGTTGGCCGGGTCGTGGTGCTCGCCGAACGAGAACGAGTGGCGGGTCGTCCGGTCCAGCCCGGTTGTGGTGAACCTGCTCGATCCCGCGTACACGGCAAGCGTCATGCCGATATCTTCGCGAACGTGACCGATTTCCCCCAGTTTCCCCCCGGTTTCCGGTTGGGGACCAGCACGGCGGCGTACCAGATCGAGGGGGCGGCGCACGAGGACGGCCGGGGCGCGAGCATCTGGGACACCTTCGCCGCGCAGGAGGGCCGGATCATCGACGGCAGCAGTGGCGAGGTCGCCTGCGATCACTACCACCGCTTCGAGGAAGACGTCGCGCTGATGAAGGAGCTGGGGACCAAGGACTACCGGCTGTCGCTGAGCTGGCCCCGGATCCAGCCGACCGGGCGCGGGCCGGTGAACGAGGCGGGGCTGGAGTTCTACGACCGGCTGATCGACACCCTGCTCGCGAACGACATCCAGCCGATGGTGACGCTCTACCACTACGACCTGCCGCAGGCGCTGGAGGACGACGGGGGCTGGCTGAACCGCGACACCGTCGAGTGCTTCGCCGCGTACGCCGCCATCGTGGCCGAGCGCTATGCCGACCGCGTCGCGCACTGGATCCCGATCAACGAGCCCAATGTCGTCTCGTTCCTCGGCTATGCCGTCGGCATGCATGCGCCCGGTCGCACCCTGATGTTCGACGCACTCTGGGTTGCCCACCACCTGCTGCTCGCGCACGGCCGCGCCGTGATCGAGCTGCGTCGCCACGGCGCGACCAGCGTCGGCTGCGCCAACAACCACGCGCCGGTCTGGCCGGCCACCGACGACGACGCCGACGTGGGCGCCAGCAAGCTCTTCGACGCGCTGTGGAACGGGATGTATCTCGAGCCGATGCTGCTCGGCCGCTATCCGGCGGACCTGGCGCCGCTGCTCGACGGTCTGGCCGAGGCGGGCGACATGGCCACGATCCGCCAGCCCCTCGACTTCTACGGCGTCAACTACTACAACCCGATGCGCGTCGCGGCCGCCGCGGAGGACGCGGAGATGCCGTTCGAGTTCCGTGACGTCCTCGGCTACCCGATCACCGACCGTGGGTGGCCGGTCGTCCCCGACGCGCTGCGTGAATGGCTGATCATGTTCCGGGCCCGCTACCGCGCGGCACTGCCGCCGATCATCATCACCGAGTCGGGGTGCTCCTACAACGGGGGGCCCGATGCCGACGGGGTGATCGACGACCAGTTGCGCATCGACTACCTCGACTCCCACCTGCGCGTGGTCCAACAGGCGATCGAGCGGGGAGTCGACGTGCGCGGCTACTACTGCTGGTCGCTGATGGACAACTTCGAGTGGGCCGAGGGACTGACCCAGCGCTACGGGCTCATCCACGTCGACTTCGAGACGCTGGAGCGGACGCCGAAGAAGTCCTACTTCTGGTACGCCGCCCTCATCGCCGCCCAGGCGCGCGTCGAGTCCTGAGTCGCCCGCCCGGTCTCGCCGGGGTGGCGACCGACCCCGCACCGGGGTGGTCCGGCGCCCCTTTCCGGGGGAGTCCAGTGCCCTACCGGGGGTAGTCCAGTGGGAAAGGGTCGTCAATGGGCCCGGTCGACGACCATCTCCCACTGAACTACCCCGGAAGGTGGGAGGAGAGGGGTGTGACGGGCGGGTGGCGCCCCCATCGCAGGCTGAGGAGCGCGCAGCGAGCGTGTCGGCACCGTGCCCGGACCGGCGCACCGGGTCGCGCCGTTAGGCTGCGGACATGTCGAGTCGCCGGGTCGTGTTCGTGGTCGGATCGGGCCGCAGCGGCACCAGCACGATGAGCGGCGCCCTTCAGACGCTGGGCCTGCACGTGCCCCAGCCGGAGGTGGTGGCCGACTCCACCAACCCCAAGGGATTCGGCGAACCGCAGTGGGTCGTCGACCTGCACCACGAGCTCCTCGGCCGTTGCGGAGTGCAGGTCTCCGACGCCCGTCCCCGCGCCTGGCTCGAGGCCGGCAAGCTCAGCGCGGACCACGCCCTCCGGGAGCGGGTGTCGCAGTGGCTGGAGTCGCAGTTCGTCGACGGCGTCGACGAGCTCGTCATCAAGGACCCCCGCGCCGCGTGGTTCTTGGGCCTGTGGCGCGCAAGCGCCGAGC
>NZ_JANPEO010000216.1:0-2591 GCF_031422975.1 Nocardioides sp.
GAGGTGATCTCGACCCGGCCCGCGCCGTACGTCGTGTCGGCCCACTTCTGCAGGGAGCCGTCGTCGAACAGCACGCCGATCTGCACCACGTCGTCGGCGGCCGACGACGAGGTGACACCGGGCAGCTTCTGCAGCTCCATCGCCAGGGCGTTGAGCTCGCTCTCGGTGTACGCCGCCTCGCTGACGCACAGGGCGCCGCCCCACGTCTCGCGCAGCGTGGCCTCGGCGCCCGCGACGTCCTCGGTGACCGCGACGTTGATGATCAGCCGGGTCGGGTCGTTCATCTCGGCCTCGACGGCCGGGTCGAGCGCCGGGTCGACGGCCGGGTCGACGGCCGGGTCGACGGGCTGATCGATCCACGCCCCCGCATAGCCCGGCAGCGCGGACGCGGCGGTGAACGTGGCGTCCATCGACTTCTGGTTGGTGGTGGCCGGGTCGAGCACGGCCCAGCCGCCGGCCGGCGGCGTGCACGCAGTGGTGAAGGCGGGGTCCGGCGGCTGGCTCATCGGGTCGTAGAGGGCGGCCGGGATCGCACTGGTGGCGGTGAACGTGGTGCCGTCGAAGGTGCCGGTGAGAGCGAACGAGCCCCACTTCGTGCCCGACTGGTCGTCGTGCTCGGGGTGCGCCGCCCAGTTCCAGCCGGTCATCGGGGTGCCCGAGCACTGCGGTGGCAGCGACTCGGCGACGAACGTGCAGAGCTCGGGACCGTCGCCGTCGTCCAGCACGGTGACCAGACCGGAGGTGCTGACGTCACCCGTGGCAGCCGGCACCGCGGTGGGGAACCCACCGGGCGTCGCGGCGACATCAGCGGCATCGCCACCTGCGGCGGGATCGACCCCCCGCATCTGCTCCTCGGTGCTGCACGAGGCCGTGGCGAACAGGGCGAGGAGCGCGGCGAGCGCGGCGACAGTGCGGGTCATGGGAGTACGACGATACGCGCTCACCGTCGGTTCCGGCGGCTCCACCGGCACGCACCCGAAGGCGGTCCGCCGTCAGTCGGCGCAGCCCAATAGGCCTCAGGGCAGGCGGGCGATCAGCTCGGCCGGCGAGACCCGGGAGCCGGTGTAGAACGGCACCTCGTCGCGCACGTGGCGCCGGGTCTCGGAGCCGCGCAGGTGGCGCATCAGGTCGACGATCCGGTAGAGCTCGTCGGCCTCGAACGCAAGCATCCACTCGTAGTCACCGAGCGCGAACGAGGCGACCGTGTTGGCGCGGACGTCCGGGTAGTCGCGGGCCATCTTGCCGTGCTCGGCCAGCATCGCGCGGCGCTCGGAGTCCTCGAGGAGATACCACTCGTAGGACCGCACGAAGGGGTAGACGCAGATGTGCGCGAGCGTCTCCTCGTTGGCCAGGAAGGCCGGGATGTGCGACTTGTTGAACTCGGCGGGACGGTGCAGCGCCATCTGCGACCACACGGGCTCGAGGCGGGCACCGAACGTCGTGCGGCGGAACGTGTTGTAGGCCGACTGCAGCATCTCGCTGTCCTCGGCGTGCCACCAGACCATCAGGTCGGCGTCGGCCCGCAGGCCGCTGACGTCGTAGAGCCCGCGCACGACGATGTCCTCCTCGGCCTGCGAGGCGAACAGGGCCGCCACCTCGGACGCCTCGGTGTCGCGGTCGGCGGCGCCGAGCACGTCGCGCACCTTGAAGACCGACCACATCGTGTAGCGGATCGTGTCGTTGAGTTCCCTGGCCTTCGCTGCCTTCGTCGCCATGGGCTCATTGTGCCCGGGTGACCTCGGCGGCCGCCCGACGGGCCGACGCGATCACCGCGGGGATGCCGACTCCGTCACACCACGCCCCGCACACGGACAGGCCGGCCGGCAGCGAGGAGCGCACGCGCGCGACTCGGTCCAGGTGCCCGACGGCGAACTGCGGCAGGCCGCCGCCCCATCGCTGCACGTGCGTGTCGGCGGGTACGGCGACGATGCCGGCCAGCTCCGCGAGCTCGGCCAGCGACCGTGCCACGAGATCGTCGTCGGTCACCTGCAGGGTCGACTCCTCCCCGACGCGACCGATCGAGGTGCGCAGGATCGCGTGCCCGCCGCCGGCCGCGCGCACCCAGTCCCACTTGGCGAAGGAGAAGGTGCTGGCCTTGATCGCGCGCCGCTCGACCGGCGGCACCAGGAAGCCCGAGCAGTCCGACAGCTCGGCGACCGCTTCGCGCGGGAACGCGAGCGTCACCACGGCCACGCTCGCCGACTCGATGCCGGCGACGTCGGTGGCGACCTCCGGGACGACCTCCCCCAGCAGCCTGGCCGTGGGGGCGGCCGGGGTCGCGAGGATGACGTGCCGGGCGAGCACGGTCTCCGGTGAGCGTGTCGACCCGACCGTCAGGGCCCAGCCGTCGCCGTCGCGCCGGAGCTCGCGCACCGGGGCGTCGAGGCGGACCTCGAGACCGGAGGCCATGACGGCGGGGAGCTGGCCCATCCCACCTGCCAGCCCGGCGAAGACCGGCACGTCGCTGCGCGGCACCAGTGCCGCCTGTTCGAGGAGGGAGCCGGCGCGGGCCATGGCCAGGAGCTGGGGAACGGTCGCAGCGGCGGACAGCATCCGGGCCCGGCCGGCGTAGACCCCACCCAGCAGCGGCT
>NZ_JANPEO010000217.1:0-5573 GCF_031422975.1 Nocardioides sp.
CCAGGAAGCGTTCGTAGTGCCCGATGTCGAGGTCGGTCTCGGCCCCGTCGTCAGTGACGAACACCTCGCCGTGCTGGAAGGGGTTCATCGTGCCGGGGTCGACATTGAGATAAGGGTCGAGTTTTTGAATGGTGACCCGGAGGCCGCGGGCCTTCAGCAGGCTGCCAAGACTTGAGGCCGTGAGGCCCTTGCCGAGGGAGGAGGCGACGCCTCCGGTCACGAATACGTGCTTGGTCGGCGTCGGGTTCTTCACGGGGTTCGAGCCTACCCCAGCGGAGCGGGTCCGTCGGCACCCGACGCACCGAACGCCCCGCCCTTGGTGCTCAGAGCGCGGGCCAGGGCCAGCACGGCGCTCACCCGACCGGCCGCGGTGTCGATGCCGTCGACGGTGGCCACCTCGGCCGAGACGGGCTCGGCGCGCAGCCGGCCGATCTGGCCCTCGCCGCCGTCGGCGAGGGTGCCCGCCACGACGACGCCGGTCGCGGCCCGGGACAGGCCCGCGACGATGCCGGCGGTGATGGAGTCGCCACCTTCGGCGGCGGGCTCTCCACCCAGCACCAGCAGGACCAACGGCGCGCGGCGGGTCACCGTGCCCTCGAAGGTCAGCAGGTCTGCCCCCAGCAGGCTGTCGACGATCGCGGTCTGCTTGCCGCTCGGCGCGTCGCCCTCGGGCGTGGTGGTGGCGATCGCGACGCCGAGGAGCTGTCCGATCCGGTCGTACGTCGTCGCGTCGGCCGCGATCGTCTTGCCCTGCTGCGTCATCAGCTGGCTGCCCAGGGTGTCGACGAGGGACTTCTGCTCGGGCGAGACCATCGACTCGGTCAACGAGAAGCGGCCCGTGATCGCTCCGCCCGCGGCCGCGACCTGCTCGGCCAGGGCGGTCAACGTCTCCTCGTTGACCCCCGGTGCGCTCACCACGGCGACGCCTCGCTCCGCGAGCTTGGCGCTCGTGAGCAGCGGGCCCACGGCGCCGGCGAAGCCGTCGGCGTACACGCCCGCCGGATCAGCTGCCGCTGCGTCCGTGACCGCGGCCGGTGACGGGTCGGGATCGGTGACGTCGGAGAGCGGTCCGCCACCGAGCACGATGCCCACGGCCAGCGCGAGGAAGACCGCCACGAGGCTGGTCAGGAAATGCCGGAAGGTGATCATCAGAACAGTCCTTGTGCGCGATCGAGGAGGGTGGCCAGGGCGTCGACGACGACCGGGGTGGCGGCCTCCGCCCACTCCTGGCCGACGGGGGTGACGCCGATGGCGGCCGCGAGGGCGAGCAGGCCGGCGACGGTGACGGCCAGCAGGTGCCGGGGTCGCACCTGTCCGTCGTAGAGCCGTGGCACCGCGGCCGCGTCGACGAGCCGGGGGCCGACCTTGAGCCGGGTGAGGTAGGTGCTGGCGAGTCCGGTCCGACGTCGGTCGAGGAACTCGTCGAGCGTCGCGTGCATGCCGACACCGATGATCAGGCTGGCCGGACCCGCGTCGGCAAGGATCAGCGCGGCGTCCTCGGTGGTGGCGCCCGTCTCGAACCGCAGCGGGCGTACGCCGATCCGCTCGAACCGCTCGGTCACCGCGGACGGCGCACCACGCTCGACGAGCACGATGACGTCCTTGGCCCTCGTGAGCACCTCGACCGAGGGAGGCTCGTCGTCGGCGACGTTGGCCACCACGATGTGCGGCGTGTAGCCCGCGGCGAGCAGGGCGTCGGCGGCGTCGTCGACGCCGATCAGGACCGGGTGCTGCTCGCGGATGAAGGGCTTGATCCCGGCGAGCTCGGCCTCCCAGTCGTGCCCGCACACCACGACCACGACGGGCCGGCCGGCGAGCTCCGTGGCGGTGCGCGGCACGCCCCTGCCGTGCAGGAGCAGGTCCTGCTCGCGGCGGAGGAACTCGGTGCTGTTGTGGGTGAAGCTCTCGAGCTGCGAGTGCAGTCCGGTGCGGGCCGACTCCAGCTCGCCTCGGACGACCTCGCCGTCGACGACCCTGCCCACGGCGATGCTGTCGGCGCCGTCGAAGACCTCGCCGTCGAGGACCCGCAGCCGGGTGCCGTCCTTGATCCGGCTGATGACATCTCCGCCGAACGTGTCGAAGACGGGCACGCCGGCCTGGATGAGCACGTCCGGTCCGAGGTTGGGATAGCGGCCCGAGATCATCGGGGCGGCGTTGAGCACGGCGGCGACGCCGGCATCCACCAGGGTCTGGGCGGTGGCCCGGTCCATGTCCTGGTGGTCGATGATCGCGATGTCGCCCGGCCGGAGCCTGGCGAGCAGGTGCGAGGTGCGGCGATCGACGCGGGCCGGGCCGGTGACGCCGGGCGTCGCGGGGATGCGTTGGCGGGTGAGCTGGTGACCGGGGATCTTCATGACCGGGCCATGGTGTCAGCCGGGGAACGCCGAACTCGGCACCCGCGCCGGTGGGCGAGTCGTGACCAGGGACACCCGATGTGGGGCCGGCCCCGACCGAGTCTCAGGCGCGCGAGCGCGCCGGGGCGGCCGTCTCCATCAGCTCCCGGGCGTGCGCCAGGGCGGTGTCGGACTCCTCCAGCCCGGCGAGCATCCGCGAGAGCTCACGCTCGCGTTCGCCGTCGTCGAGGACGGTCAGTCCCGACGTCGTGACCGTGCCGTCGCTGGACTTGTGCACCACGACGTGCCGATCCGCGAAGGCAGCAACCTGGGGCAGGTGGGTCACGACCAGCACCTGCGCGTCGCGCGCGAGCTGCGCCAACCGGCGACCCACCTCGATGGCGGCCTTGCCGCCCACTCCCGCGTCGACCTCGTCGAACACGAAGATCGGCACGGGGCTGGTCTCGGCCAGCGCGACCTCGACGGCCAGCATGACCCGCGAGAGCTCGCCGCCCGATGCGCCCTTGTGCAGCGGTCGGGCGTCGGCTCCGGTGTTGGCGGCGAGCAGCAGCTCCACCTCGTCCACGCCGCTGGTGGTCGCCCGCAGCCAGCGACCGCCGACCCGGAGCACGTCGGCGGTGAGCTCGTCGTTGCCCTCGACCACCTGGGCTCGCACGTCCACGGTGACCTTGGCGTGCGGCATCGCGAGCAGCGCGAGCTCGTCGGTGACGACGGAGCCCAGTCGCGTCGCCGCCTCCTGCCGAGCCGCTGTGAGCCTGCCTGCCGCGACGTCGAGCTGCTGGCGCAGCTCCGTCTGCTCGGCGCGCAGCCGGTCGATCTGCTCGTCGGTGGAGTCGAGGTCGAGCAGCCGGCGCGATGCCGCCTCGGCCCAGGCGAGGACCTCGTCGATCGTCTCGCCGTACTTCCTCGTCAGCGACGTCAGCGCCGCCCGTCGCTCACTCACCGCGGCGAGCCGGGCCGGGTCGGTGTCGAGCCGGGCGGCGTAGGACGCGACGTCGGCTGCGACGTCGGAGAGCAGGTAGGTCACCTCGGCCAGCCGGTCTGCGAGCTCGCCGGCCTGAGGGTCGTGCTCGCGGACCCCATCGAGGAGGGTGCGGGCGGTGGAGGTCGTGGCCAGGGCGTCCGGGCCGCCCTGCTCGCTGCTCAACGCCTCACGAGCCTGCTCGGCCGCGGTGCGTAACGTGTCGGCGAAGCCCAGCCGGCCCTCCTCGGCGGCAAGGGCGGAGTCCTCGCCCGGCTCGGGTGAGACGGACTCGATCTCGGTGAGGCCGAACCTCAGCTGATCCGCCTCCCGGGCGCGCTCGAGCGCGCTGAGGACGACGGCGCGGAGGTCGCGCTCCACCTCGACGAGTCGGGAGTAGAGGTCTGCGTAGGCCGTGGCGCTCTTGGCCACGCTCGGTCCACCGAAGCTGTCCAGCGCGACCCGCTGGGCACTCTGCTTGAGCAGTCGGTGCTGGTCGGACTGTCCGTGGACGGCCACCAGCGGCTCCGCCACCCCCGCCAGCGCGGAGACCGGCACCGCCGCGCCGCCGACCCAGGCACGCGAGCGACCCTCGGCCGCGATGTTGCGGGCAAGAACGACCCGCCCGTCCTCGACCTCTCCCCCGGCCTCCTCGACCGCGGTGATCACCGCGGGCAGGTCGGCGACCGCCATCACTCCCTCGACGCGGGCGAACTTGGCGCCGGTGCGCACCGCGCCGGGGTCGGCTCGGTTGCCGAGCAACAGCCCGAGAGCGGTCACCACCATCGTCTTGCCGGCGCCCGTCTCACCGGTGATCACCGTCAGGCCGGGTCCGAGGTCGAGCGTGGACGACTCGATGACGCCCAGCGACCGGATGCGGATCTCCTCAAGCATCGGGGAGACCCTCGTCGCGGCGCCGACGCTCGGACCCACCGCGCCACCCCTCCACGGGCAGGTCGAACTTCGCGACCAGGCGGTCCGTGAAGGGTGCCTGGTGCAGGCGCACCAGCCGCACCGGACGGGCACCGCGGCGTACCTCGATCCGCGCCCCCGGGGGCAGGTCGACGGTCCGTCGACCGTCGCACCACAGCACCGCCGAGCCTGCGGTGTTGGCCAGCACCTCGACGGCGAGCACCGAGGTCGGCGCCACCACCATCGGGCGCGCGAACAGCGCGTGCGCGCTCAGCGGCACCATGAGCAGGGCCTCGACCTCGGGCCACACCACCGGGCCGCCGGCACTGAAGTTGTAGGCCGTCGAGCCGGTCGGGGTCGCGCACACCACGCCGTCGCAGCCCCAGCGAGACAGCGGCCGGCCGTCGATCTCGACGACGACCTCGAGCATCCGCTCCCGGGCCGCCTTCTCGACACTCGCCTCGTTGAGCGCGAACGTCGAGTACACGAGCTCCTTGTCCCGGTAGACCGTGACGTCCACCGTCAGCCGATCCTCGGTGACGTAGCGACGCCGCACGATCGCCTCGATGGTGATGGCCACGTCGTCCTGCTCAGCCTCCGCCAGGAAGCCCACGTGCCCGAGGTTGACGCCGAGCAGAGGCGTGCAGGTCGCATGCGTGAGCTCGGCCGCGCGCAGGATCGACCCGTCGCCCCCGATGACCAGGGCGAGCTCACACCCCTCGCTCGGGCGATCCTCGGCCGAGACGATCTCGATCCATCCGGGCTGGGCCGGATCCCGGGTCGCATCGAGCCCCAGGTCCTTCGCCTCAGCAGCCAGCAGGCGTACGACGATGCCGTGCCCGACCAGCGCCCGAGCGCACTCACGGGCGACCTCGCGGGCCTCCGCTCGCCCGGTGTGAGCCAACAGCAGCACCCGCCGGTGGGCATCGGTCGGGGTCTCGGTCACGGGTCCACCCTCTCACCCGTCGCACCCCAGGAGCCGCTGCGCTCGACCTCGGCGCGCACGTCATCGGCGCCGATGTGCGCCGCGCCCCGACGCAACAGCAAGAAGAACTCGACATTGCCCGAGGGCCCCGGGAGCGGACTGGCGGTGACCGCCACCGCACCCCACCCCCGCCGGGCGGCGGCGTCGGCGATGTGGGTGACGGCTTCGGCACGCAGTTCGAGGCTGCGCACGACGCCGCCCTTGCCCACCCGGTCCTTGCCCACCTCGAACTGGGGCTTGACCATGAGCGCCAGCTCCCCGTCGGGCGCCAGCACCGACAGCAGGGCGTCGAGCACCAGCTCGAGGGAGATGAAGGAAAGGTCTGCGACCACCAGGTCGACCGGGCCGCCGACGATCTCGG
>NZ_JANPEO010000218.1:0-3934 GCF_031422975.1 Nocardioides sp.
CGATGCTCCCGGTCTGGCGGGCTTGCGCGCCTCGTCGACGAGGAGCACGGGGATGTCGTCACGGACGGGATAGGCCAGCCCGCACGACGTGCACACGAGCTCGGCCGCCTCCACCTTCAGCTCGCCGTGGCAATCGGGGCAGACGATGATGTCCAGCAGACCCTGGTCGATGTTCATGAGGCACTCCTGATGATGGTGAGGATCTCGTCGCGCACGCGCTGCATGGTCGCACGATCTCGACCCTCGGCGTTGAGTCGGAGCAGTGGCTCGGTGTTGGACGGCCGGACGTTGAACCACCAGTCGACGTGGCTCACGGTGAGCCCGTCGAGGCGGTCGGTGGTGACGCCCTCGGCATCGTCGAACTGCTTCTCGAGGCCGTCGACGATGCTGGCCTGGTCGGCGACGGACGAGTTGATCTCGCCACTGACGACATAGCGCTCGTACGCCGCCAGCAAACCGCTCAACGGCTGGTCGGTCTCCGACAGGGCGGCCAGGGCGTGCAGGGCCGCGAGCATGCCCGAGTCGGCCTTCCAGAAGTCGCGGAAGTAGAAGTGGCCGCTGTGCTCGCCACCGAAGATCGCGCCCGTCTCGGCCATCGTGGCCTTGATGTAGGAGTGCCCCACCCGGGTGCGGACCGGCGTGCCACCGAGCTCGGTGACGAGCTCGGGGACGGCGCGGCTCGTGATCAGGTTGTGGATGATCGTCGAGCCGGGCTCCTTGGCGAGCTCGCGAGCGGCGATCAGCCCCGTCAGCGTGGACGGCGAGACCGCCTCGCCCCGCTCGTCGACCAGGAAGCAGCGGTCGGCGTCGCCGTCGAAGGCCAGGCCGATGTCGGCGCCCTCCGCGAGCACCCGCTTCTGCAGGTCGACCAGGTTGGCCGGCTCGATCGGGTTGGCCTCGTGGTTGGGGAAGGTGCCGTCGAGCTCGAAGTACATCGGCACCACCTCGATCAGGTCCGAGCCGAGCCGCTCGAAGACGGTGGGCGCGGTCAGGCCGGCCATTCCGTTGCCCGCGTCGATGACCACCTTCAGCTTGCGACCGGCCACCGGCGCGAGGGACAGGAGGTGCGCGGCGTACGCCTCGAGGACGTCCTGCTGACTGACGCTGCCGACGGCCGCCGTGGGCGGCTGGCCGCCACGGCTCACCGCCGCGGCGATGTCGGCAAGACCGGTGTCGGTGCCGATCGGCTGCGCACCGGCGCGGCACATCTTCATGCCGTTGTACTGCGCCGGGTTGTGGCTCGCGGTGAACATCACGCCCGCGTGGCCGAGGTGCCCGGACGCGAAGTAGAGCTGGTCGGTGGACGCCAGGCCGATCATGATCACGTCGGCACCCGCCTGGGTCGCACCAGCCGCGAAGGCGCCAGCGAGGTCGGGCGAGCTGGGCCGCATGTCGTGGCCGATGACGATGGTCGGCGCCCCGATCACCTCGACGAACGCAATCCCCGTCGCGCGGGCGAGATCCTCGTCGAACTGGTCGGGGACGGTGCCGCGGACGTCATAGGCCTTGAAGATCGCGTTGATGTTGGCAGGGTCCAGCGTGCTGGAGCTCGTCGGCATGGGAGAAGCGTAGTCAGGACGTTCGGTGGTGGTCGGGGTCGGTCCGATCGCGGAACTGACGCACGGCGTCGGCGGTGTCGCTCACCGTCTCTCGCCGCAGCCTGGGACGACTCACAGCTTGTTCGGCTGCCCGATCGTCCCAAGGTTTCCCCAACCGCTCCCGCCTAGCCTGACAAGGTCTCGGGTCCGGTCGCCTGGCAGCGACGTATCACTCGAGAGGGGAGAAGAGCCCATGAATGACGAGGCGACCAACGCCGTCCCCCGTCGGACCGTTCTCAAGCTCGGGGCCGCAGGCGCCGCGGGAGTGGGGTTCGCGACCACCGGAGCGCTGACCGGGCCCTATCTGGCCAACCGGGGACTGCTGTCTGCCGATGGGGTCTTCGCCGCCACCGGCACCGCACTGGGGGACGTGATCTTCTACGTCGAGGACTTCCCCACGAGCCCGCTGATCCTCGAGCCCTTCAAGGACCAGCTCCCGGTCCCGAGAGCCCTCGTCCCCGAGCCCGAGTCGCAGTACCGCAGCTGGACGAGCGTGCCCGGCCCGGGTGACGGCCGGCAGAACTCGCTGGGCAACGAACGGCACCAGAAGTGGGCCAACGAGGTCGGCTACCCCGACCCGCTCGTCTACAAGATCGAGCTGCTCGTCCGCGGACACTCGTTCACCACCTCGAAGGTGCTGCCGATCGGCAAGGACGGCAAGCCCACCAAGTCCTTCGACGCCACCGGAGCGGTCTACGCCGCGGGCAGGGAGCGTTCGCTCCCGATGAGCACGATCTACGGCTTCAACGGGACCTTCCCGGGGCCGATGATCAACGCCGAGTACGGCAAGCCGGTGCTGATCCGCTTCATCAACAACCTGCACGACAACCCGCTCGGTCTCGACCGCCAGGACTTCGGCTCGCCCGACTGGTCGTTCCTCACCCACCTGCACAACGGGCACACCGCGCCCGAGAGCGACGGCAACCCGCACTACTCGATGACGGCCGGCCCGCGCCGGATGGGCTACCTGCCGGAGATGTGGGTCGACAACCTCTACCTGAACTGGCCGGCCGGCGGCGACGAACGCGAGAAGCAGAGCTTCTTCTGGTTCCACGACCACCGGATGGACCACACCGGCAGCAACGTCTACAAGGGGATGGTCGGCCTCTACCCGATCTACGACCCGAAGAACGGCATGGACATGGGCGACGAGCGCCAGGGGCTCCGGCTGCCCGGCGTCCGCTCCGACCACTCGAACGGCGCGTTCGACGTCGACTACGACGTCCCGCTGGCGTTCTACGACACCCGGCTCGACGACGGCGTCACCATGCACCACGACATCCACGACACCGACGGCGACTTCCCCGACGCCCACAACCCCGCGGTGCACCCCGAGTGGTGGGGCAAGACCTTCTTCAAGCACTTCCCCAACCACGGCTTCGTCGGCGACATCTTCACCGTCAACGGCACGGCCAACCCGGTGCTCGAGGTGAAGCGCCGCAAGTACCGCTTCCGGTTCCTCGACGCCTCGGTGTCCCGCATCTACGAGTTCAAGCTCATGAGCTCGACCCAGGGCCCGAAGTCGGCGCGGTCCCTCGGCCACACGGGCGACGACCTCCAGGGCCAGTACCGGATCCCGGACGGGCAGCAGTGCATGAAGTTCACCCAGATCGCCGCGGACGGCGGCCTGCTGCCCTTCCCGATGACCCGGGACTCCTTCGAGCTGTGGCCGGCCAAGCGGCGCGAGGTCATCATCGACTTCACGCGCTACCAGGACGGCTCACCCACGACCAAGGGTGACGTCATCTACCTGACCGACGTGATGAAGATGCCCAACGGCCGGATGTGGACCAACTCGTCGCGCTTCTTGCCCGACCCGAGCTACAAGGTGCCGGTCCTCAAGTTCATCATCGGCGACGACGCCCCCGACGACAGCGTGATGCCGGGCCCCCTGACGCCACTGCGTGAGCTTCCGCCCCTTCCCGGCAACTGGAAGAGCATGCTCGACAACCGGATGGTCTTCGAGGTCAAGCGAGGCGCGCTCGGCGGCGAGACCGAGTGGCTCATCAACGGCAAGCCCTTCGAAGCCTCGGCCGTGGCCCAGAGCCTGAGGAACCCGGCCGGCAAGAGCCCCTTCGCCCTGCAGAAGATGAACAGCTTCAACCTGTGGGAGATCCGCAACGGCGGCGGTGGCTGGGTCCATCCCTTCCACCTGCACATGGAGGAGCACCGCACGGTCATGCGCAACGGGCGCGACGTCTCCGTGACACCGGCACCCGGCCAACCGGACGACAAGTCGCGCGAGGATCTCGTCGCCCTGGACCCGAACGAGTCCGTGATCGTCTACCGGGGCTTCCGGGACTTCGTCGGGCCGTACGTCGCGCACTGCCACAACC
>NZ_JANPEO010000219.1:0-3618 GCF_031422975.1 Nocardioides sp.
TGGCATAGGTGCCGGTCCGGCCCAGGCCGAGCAGGTGGTGCCCGAGCAGTGCGCCCACCTCGTCGCCGCGGAGCATCCGCCAGCCGTGAGGTCCCGGCACCGCCACGGCACACCGGTCGGCGTCCGGGTCGTTGGCCACCACGAGGTCGGCCTTCGTCTCGGCCGCGAGCGCCATCGCGAGGTCCATCGCGCCGGGCTCCTCGGGGTTGGGGAACGCGACCGTGGGGAACTCGGGGGCGGGCTCCTCCTGCTGCTCGACCACGTGCGGGGCGCTGAACCCGGCCGTCTCCAGGACCTGGATGACGGTCGTGCCACCGACACCGTGCAACGGCGTGTAGACAATGGTGAGATCGCGGGGGCCGTCACCGGCGAGGTCGGCGACGATGTCGAGGTAGCGGTCGATGATCTACTCCTCCACCACCTTCCCTGCGTTGCCGCGCGGAATGTCGGCCATCGGTCCCACTGCCTCGATGCGCGCTGCGATCTCGCTGTCCGCAGGCGGCACGATCTGGCTGCCGTCATCGAGGTAGACCTTGTAGCCGTTGTCCTGCGGCGGGTTGTGGCTGGCGGTGACCATCACGCCCGCCGCGCACCCGAGCTCGCGGATGGCGAACGCCAGCACGGGAGTCGGCAGCGGCCGCGGCAGCACCAGCGCCTTCAGCCCCGCGCCGGTCATCACCTCGGCGGTGTCGCGCGCGAAGACGTCACTGTTGTGCCGCGCGTCGAAGCCGATGACGACGCTGCCGCCACGGTGGCCGGTGTCGATGAGGTAGGCAGCCAGGCCGGCCGCGGCCCGCGTCACCACGATGCGGTTCATCCTGTTCGAGCCCGCACCCAGTGCGCCGCGCAGACCCGCCGTACCGAACTCGAGAGTGCCGGCGAAGCGGTCGTCCAGATCGGCGTCGTCGCCGCCGGCCTCGACGTCGGCGATGACCTGCTCCAGCTCGGCCCTCGTCTGCGGATCCGGGTCCTCCTCGGCCCAGGCGCGGGCACGAGACAGCAGGTCGGCCGCGTCGACGGCAGGGGTGGTGTCGGTCATGGTGAGACGCTATCGCCTGTCCGCCGCCCGGCGGGACCGCCCGGATGTCCGCCTCCGCCCCGCTCGTACGGACACCTCGTCGAGCTCTACCCGGCGTCGATGTGCGACATGTCGCCGTAGCGCGCGCCGACGACGGCGTCGCGGGGGACGGCGTTGGCCAGCGCTGCCAGGTCCTCGGCAGTGAGCTGGACGTCGAGGGCGCCGACGTTCTCCTCGAGGTACTTCACCCGCTTGGTGCCCGGGATCGGCACGACGTCGTCGCCTTGGGCGAGCACCCAGGCGAGCGCGAGCTGGCCCGGCGTGCACCCCTTGTCGGACGCGATGGCGCGGACGCGATCGACGAGCACGAGATTGGCATCGAGCGCCTCACCGTTGAGCCGCGGGAAGTAGGCGCTGGTGCGCGAGTCGCTCGCCTCGAGAGTGCCCTGGGTGATGGCGCCGGTGAGGATGCCCCGACCGAGCGGCGAGTAGGGCACCAGGCCGATGCCGAGCTCGCGGATGGTGGGCAGGATCTCGTCCTCGAGGTCGCGGGTGAACAGCGAGTACTCCGTCTGCAGCGCCGTGATCGGGTGCGTGGCGTGGGCGCGCCGGATCGTGTCCGGCGCCGCCTCGGACAGGCCGAGGTGTCGCACCTTCCCGGCCGCGACGAGCTCGCCCATGGCGCCGACGGTCTCCTCGATCGGGACGGACTGGTCGACGCGGTGCTGGTAGTAGAGGTCGATGTGGTCGACGCCGAGCCGCTGGAGCGAGGCGTCGCAGGCGGACCGGACGTACTCCGGTGAGCCGTTGATGCCGAGCCGGCTGCCGTCCGGGTTGCGCTGGTTGCCGAACTTGGTGGCGAGCTGCACCTCGTCGCGGCGGCCGCCGATGGCCTTGCCGACGAGCTGCTCGTTGGTGAAGGGGCCGTACATGTCGGCGGTGTCGAGGAAGGTGACGCCGAGGTCGAGGGCGCGGCGGATGGTGTCGATGCCCTGCTGCTCGTCGGTCGAGCCGTAGAACTCGCTCATCCCCATGCAACCGAGTCCGAGCGCGGAGACGGTCAGGTCACGAAGCTGTCGCTGTGGTGTCGTCATGCGTCGAGTCAACGCGGCGCCTGCCCACCAGGCAAGGCGCCGCGATGTCTCAGTGCGCGTCGGGCAGCACCCGGTCGTGGCGCAGCGACGACTTCGCGGTCTCCTTGGCGAAGTAGACCGCGACCAGGGTGATCACCGAGGCGATCGTCATGTAGACGGCGACGTAGTGCACGTTGGTGTCGCCGTTGGTCGCGGCGCCGAGCAGCTTGATGGCGATGATCGGCGCGAGGGCACCCGCGAAGATCGAGGCGAGCTGGTAGCCGACGGAGGCTCCGGTGTAGCGGACCGAGGTGCCGAACAGCTCGGAGAAGAAGGCCGCCTGCGGGGCATACATGAAGGCATGCAGGACCAGTCCGACGACGACCGCGAGGATGATCTTGGACTCGTCCTTGCTGGTGATCAGGTCGAAGAAGACCCATGACCAGGCGGCCACCCCCACAGCGCCGATGACGTAGAGCGGTCGGCGACCGACACGGTCGGACAGGGCGCCGATCAGCGGGATCGTGATGAAGTGCACGACCGCGCCGATGAGCAGGGCCTTGAGGATGATGCCCTTGTCGCCGGTCGTGCCGACGTAGGTCGTGAGGAACGTGATCGAGATGACGGTGAAGAGGTAGTAGGAGATGTTCTCGGCCATCCGCATCCCCATCGCGACGAAGACCTCGCGCGGGTAGAGCTTGATCACCTCGAGGATCGGCACGTGCTTCTTGTCCTTGGCGTCGATCTCGGCCTGGGCCTCCTTGAAGACCGGGGACTCCTCGATCGAGAGGCGGACCCACAGACCGATGATGACCAGCACGGCGCTGAGCAGGAACGGGATGCGCCAGCCCCACGCGTTGAACGCGTCGTCGGACTGCACGGCCGCGAGCACCCACAGCACACCGGTGGCGAACAGGTTGCCCAGCGCCACCCCGGCCTGCGGCCACGACGACCAGAAGCCGCGCTGGTGGTCGGAACCGTGCTCGGCGGCCATCAGGACCGCGCCGCCCCACTCGCCACCGACGGCGAAGCCCTGCACGAGGCGACACAGGAGGAGCAGCAGCGGGGCACCGATCCCGATGGTGGCGTAGGTCGGCAGCAGCCCGATGGCGAAGGTGGCGATCCCCATCAGCAGCAGCGAGACGACGAGCATCTTCTTGCGACCGACCCGGTCGCCGAAGTGCCCGAAGACGACGCCGCCCAGGGGGCGCGCGACGAAGCCGAGCGCGTAGGTGCCGAACGCCAGCATCGTGGCCGTGGCGGGTTCACTGTCGGGGAAGAACAGCTTGCCGAAGACCAGGGCGGCGGCCGAGCCGTAGAGGAAGAAGTCGTACCACTCGACGGCGGTGCCGATGAGGGAGGCGAAGACGACCTTGACGATGTTGGTCTGGCCTGGCTCGGTGGCGCTGGCCGGGCTGCCGGGTGACTGCGTGGAGGTGGACATCGATGGTGCCTTTCTCGGGGTGACTCGGGGTCTGGGGGGTGCTGCGTCAGGCTGCGGTCCAACCGCCGTCCATCAGGTGGGAG
>NZ_JANPEO010000220.1:0-4621 GCF_031422975.1 Nocardioides sp.
TGCCAAGCCACAGCTGGCCATTGGTGCCGGGACGGATGGTATTGATGGTGCTGTTGGCGCCGGGAAAGGCGATCTGCGTTAACATGCCGGTCGCAGTGTCAAGCCGGTTCAGTCCGTTTAGCGTACCCACCCACAGCGGGCCGTCGCCACCACGTCGGCCGCGTCACCCGCGGCGTGCACCAGGACCGGACGGGCTGCGGCCAGCGCCCCCTGGAACTTGCTCGGCATCGTCACCCGCAGCAACGCGGTGTCCTGCAACGAGACCACCTGGATGTCGGAGGCGGCGACGTAGCGTCCCACCGCGTCGGTCGGCACGGCGCCCACGAATGTCACATTGGTGGCACCGAGTCGGGTGGCCAGCTCCTCCAGTCGGACACGGGCGACACCGTCGCCCACCAGGGCCAGCTGGGCCTGGGGACGGCGCGCGAAGGCCTCGATCAGCGGGTCCAGGCCCTGCAGCTCGCCCAGGTTGCCGGCATACATCCAGAGCCTGCCGAGCGGCAGATCGAGATCCGCACGATCGACGTCGCTGGGGAGGGTGTCCGGGGAGAGGTGGCCGTCCTCGACCCAGTTCGGGGTGTCGTGGATCTTCGCATCCGGGACGCCCCGGCTGGTGAGCACCCCACGCATGCCCGGTGAGATCACGCCGATGCCCCCGGCCGAGCGGTAGGACGCGTCGCAGAATCTTCTCAACGCCGTCTCGATCGCCGCTCCCGCCCGGCCACCGACGAAACCGCTGCCTGTCACGCTGTCGGGCCACAGGTCCTGGATCAGCAAGAAGACCGGCGCCCGGTGGCGACGCAACAGCCGCTGCGTGGGGATCACCGCGGTGGCGGGCGAGGAGTAGACCAGCCACACGTCGGGAGTGGGCACCTTGGCGCGCACCACCGCGCTGGCGCCGAGCGAGAAGGAGAGGTAGTTGGCCATCCGGGCCGCCGCGCGGGAGTCGTGGTTGGGCCACAGCGGCGCCCGGTGCACGATGATGCCGGCCTCATCGGTCTCGCGTTGGTAGGGCCGGACCCGGTAGCCGTCCATCACCACGCCGGTCGGGTAGTTGGGAAAGCCGGTGACGACGTCCACCTGGTGACCGAGGTCGCGCAAGCCGCGGGCGATTGCCGCCGGCACGACCGTGCCCGGCTCCGGCGGGTACCACTGGGTGAGGAACCCGATCCGCATCAGGCGTCTCGCTCGGGGTCGACGGCAGGCGGGCCGAAGAACTCGGTCATCGTTGCCTGCCCGTCCGCGCTGATGCCCTCGCGCTTGACGACCTTGCCGACGGTGGCCGCAAGGATCCTCAGGTCGCCCAGCAGGCTGTGGTGCTCGACGTACTCCACGTCGAGGCGGAACTTCTCCTCCCACGAGAGGGCGTTTCGACCCGAGACCTGTGCCAGCCCGGTCAGCCCGGGGCGCACCTCGTGTCGACGCGCCTACTCCGCGGTGTAGCGGGGGAGATAGCGCATCAGCAGCGGCCGCGGGCCGACCAGGGACATGTCGCCCCGCAGGATGTTCCACAGCGTGGGGAGCTCGTCGAGGCTGGCCGAGCGCAGGAACCGACCGGTGGCGGTCAGTCGCGACTCGTCATCGGCCCCGCCCCGTGCGGGGTCCTCGAGACGCATGGTGCGGAACTTGACCATGTCGAAGGGCTCACCACGCAGCCCGGGACGCTGCTGACGGAAGAGCACGGGCCGACCCATGGACAGCCGCACGGCGAGAGCGACGACGGCCTGGATGGGCAGGGACACCAGGAAGACGGGGCACACGAGCAACAGGTCGAGGGCGCGCTTGCTGGTCATCGCACTCGCCTCCCGGCCGGGCGCCTTCCTTGCCGTCGCCGTCCCCGGTCAGGTCCCCCGTCAGGTCGCTGCTCGAGTCGACGGTCGAGTCGCCGCCCAGGCGCACGGTCGGGTCGCCGGAAGGGGAGGACTCCGCAGACGATGACCAGCAGGAACCAGCCGAAGGGGATCGTGGTGAGAGGCTCGCTGAGCCCGAAGACGAGCAGCACGACCAGCAGCACGATCACCATGCGACCCGCGGCCACGTCCTCCGCGTCGGCCAGGCCCGGCAACCGGAGCGCCACCGCGCGGGCAAGGGTCTCCAGATGGATCAGCACGGCCAGGGCCACCCCGATCAATCCCACCTGCGGCAACAGGTCGAACAGTGAGGAGTGGCCGTGCGGGGGGTAGTAGTAGGCATCGTTGGTGGCGAACCAGATCACGTCCATGACGTGATTGGGCGGGGCCGGAACCCAGGGATGCGGCCACACCGCTCCCCAGCCGAACCCTTGCCACAGCTGCGGCTGGGTGGCCTTCCACGCGCCCTCCCAGATCGGCAGCCGTCCTGAGAACGTGCTGGTGTCGCGGCCGAAGAGGGCGGCGACGTCGCTCATGCGCCACACGATCAGGCTCACGAGGGCGAGGCCGGCGACCCACACCCCACGCCGGCGGCTTCTGCTGAGGTGCTGATGAGCCCGCTCGGTGCCGAAGAGGAAGGCGATCGTGACCAGGGCTGCTGCGGTGGAGATGTCGCCGGTGCCCGAGTCGGCCAGCCACAGCCCGACCACGACGACCACCACGCCAGGGGCCCACACCAGCCAGCCGAGGCGGGTCCGAGGTGGCATGGCGATCACCGCGCACACCGGGGCAAGCACGTAGGCCAAGATGTTGCGGTTGGTCCCGACCCCGGCCATGTACCCGGAGTTGCCCGCCCCGACCTCGGCACCCGGCAAGTGCTCGTGCAGGGCATACAGGGAGAGCACCACGATCAGCACACCACCGAGCAACAGCCCGTGGCCCAGGACGCGGGTCGAGACGTTGCAGGAGATCACCCACGCGATGATCGCAATGATGACGTAGATCTGGATGTTGATCCACGAGATGGCGGGCAGTTGGCTCCAGAGCGCACTGAGTGCGGTGAAGGCCAGGAAGAGGACCACCGTCACTGGTGGTGGGCGCAGGCGTAGCCACGGGAGCTGGAGCAGCACGAAGAGGAGCGCGATCTCGATGGCGCTGTCCAGGGACCACTCGAACCAGGGGATGAAGACCAGCGGGTTGGAGAGCAGGTAGAACTCGGCGGCCACGAAGATCGTCCACATCGCGCCGCGCATCGTGCCGGCCTGTGCCGGGATCAGCGCGCGATTGCGAGCGTGAAGTCGCCGCCACCACGGCTGCGTGGTGCGCCCGCGGGGTTCCCCTGCCGACTCAAGGGCCCGAGGCTCCCGGGTGATCACGAGCAAAATCGACCTCGTCGGCATGATGTGTTCAACAGTGCGGCTGGCCGTTGCATCCTAAGGCATCGCACTACATGACACAGTTGGCTCATGAGTCCCGTGCAGCCCGCAGAGCTCGAGCCCCTGGTGATCGTCGGGGCCGGCGGCTTCGGCCGCGAGGTCCTCGACGTGATGGAGGCCATCAACGCCGAGCGGCCGACCTACGGGCTGCTCGGTTTCGTCGACGATGCCATCACCGATGTCAACCTCGAGCGGATCACGGCCCGTGGCGCCACGCACCTCGGCGGAGTGGCGGACCACTTGGCCGGGCCCCACTCCCGGGTGAGTTATGTCATCGGCATCGGCGGCCCCGGCACCCGCCGATCCCTCGCGGCCCGATTCGACGCCGCCGGTGCTGGCGCCGCGACCCTGGTGCATCCCGCGTCGACCCAGGGCTCGGCCGTCAGCATCGGCGCCGGCAGCGTGATCTGCGCCGGCGTGCGGTTGACGACCAACATCGGCATCGGTCGACACGCCCACATCAACCTCAACGCGACCGTTGGTCACAACACCACCATCGGCGAGTTCGTGAGCCTGAACCCCTTGGCCTCGATCTCCGGCGACTGCTGCCTCGAGGACGGCGTACTCGTGGGCGTGGCTGGTGTGGTTCTCAACGGGCTGCGCGTGGGTGCCGGCGCCACGGTGGGCGGTTCCGCCTGCGCGGTGCGTGACGTTCCGCCCGCCACGACGGTGGTCGGGGTCCCGGCCAAGCCGTTGCCGGTCCGCTGAGCCCGATGGCAACCAACCGGGGCAAGAGCTCTCGCCCCACCACCAGCCTCGGTGAGGTGCTGGGGACCTATGGCAGCGCCGTGGACACCGGCAGCGGCGCCGACTGCTTCCTCACCGTGGTGACCCGCACCCAGGGCCGACGACCGCACCTGCTGGCCGAGGTGCTCACCGGCCTCTCCGAGCAGACGGACCGCGACTTCGAGGTGCTCCTCGTGCGGCACCGGACCGCGCCCGACGCGGCCGCCCGCGTCGATGACCTGGTCGCGCTCCAGCCCGAGTGGATGAGCATCCGCGTCCTCGACGTCGCCGACGCGGGGCGGTCGGCTCCACTCAACGCCGGCTTCGCAGCCGCCCGGGGCCGCTATGTCGCGATCCACGACGACGACGACCTGGCTCTGCCCGCCTGGGTCGCCACCTTCAAGGCGTTGGCCACCGAGCACGCCGGCCAGGTGCTGCGCGCGGCCGCGGTGCGCCAGCACGTGGTGGCTGTGGAGGTCGACGGCGAGGTGCACGCCCAGCAGCAGGGCGACCTCGACCGACCGTGGCCGGCCACCTTCTCCTTCCTCGACCATCTCATCGTCAACAGCACACCGCCGATCTCGCTCGCCTTCCCGCGAGCAGTGTTCG